>NZ_DATHXO010000471.1:0-9980 GCF_035459645.1 Schnuerera sp. | reverse complement strand
TTTAGAGTTTTTAACATCAGAAGAATGTAATGGGAGGTTACCTGGAACAAAAGGGAATGCAAGGGCTGAAGAATACATAGAGAATTTTTTTAAAGAAATTGAATTAGAACCTTATGATGATAGTTATTTATTTGAATATATTCACTCGGGCTGGGATATTATAAAAGAAAATTTTAATATGGCAATTGAATTTTCTAATGGAGAAGTTATGAATTGTAAATATGGAGAAGATTATATAGAAAATTTTATGACTAATATAGAGTTTAAAGGCGAATTAGTTATGGATTATGAGAATGTAGATATGAAAAATAAATTTGTATTACTAGAAAACAGAAATAATATAGGAAACGTAAGAGATCAGGCTACAGGAGTTATATACCCCGTAGATAGTTTTAGAATTGGGGTTCCTAATTATCAGGAAAATATAATGCCTATAATACAAATAAGTTCAAAAGTCTATGACCAGATAATAGAAAAGGGAGTATCAGAAATTTATATAAAATTTCAAATAGAAGGGGAGAATGAAGAATTCCCTCAAAATAATGTAGTAGGCATACTTCCAGGACAAAATAGGGATAATGCTATAGTGTTAACTGCTCACTTTGATCATGTTGGAAGTAAAGGAGATATGATATGGCAAGGTGCTATAGATAATGGTACTGGTGTAGCTGCATTAATAGATATAGCAGAAAAGTTGAAAAGTTATTCAGAAAAAGAAATATTAGAACAAGATATTGTATTTTGTGCCTTTAATGGAGAAGAGTCTTTTTTTCAAGGGAGCATACCATTTGTAAATGATATATCAAATAAATATGAAAACTTATATAATATAAATATAGATTCTGTAGGTGCAAAAAATGGTGGCAAGCTATTAATAGATGGACAAGGAGAAAATAATAAACTCATAGAAATATTAGCTGATTATTTTAGAAAGTACGATTTTAATGTATCTACAGCTAAATCATTAACTATAGGATCTAGTGACCATAGACAGTTTATAAATAACGGTATAAATGGAGCGGGTTTATCCCAAGAAGGATGTGAAGATATAATACATACTTTAGAGGATAATTTTGATAAGGTAGACATAAAATATATAGCAAAATTAAGCGAAACTATTGTAGATTTTATAATAGATAATTCGAGAAAGACATTTGAACCTTTACAAATTAATGTATATAGAGATGGACTTGACGAGAGATCAAAAATAAGAGATGAATTAAATTTGAATGAATATAAATATACAGAGATTGATGGAAACATAGAATTAATTGGAAAAAATAGTGAACTTTATTATGGCCCTTTTTTTGAAGAAAGTGACTATAATAAAGGGATAAGAGTTCAAGATTTTTATAACGCCTATCCTCAATTTCAGTTTCCAGAGAATTTAGGAGGATATCAGTTAAACTATATAAAAATTGTTGATGATTCAGAAGTTTATATAGATAATTCAGAATTAGATAAAGTATATACTGTAGAAAACAAAATAGAAAATATAGAATTATTATTTATTGCATATAAGATTAAAGGAAAAGAACTTTGTAAAGATAATGTACTGAATGATAATATTCGTATTATTATATTTAGAGAAGATAAAAAAAAAGACATAAAAGTTAATTATCAAGAGTTTTATGAAAATGAAGTAGATGACAATGGAATTATAATTGATAAAGCAACATATTATCCAGTATATAGAAAATCAGATAACAAGTTAAATGGTTTATATAGAAAAGTAGAAGAAAAAGATAATACATTTCATGTGATGATTACTGTTTTATATCATGAAGAAGATGATTGGCAGTATGAGACCATAGGAGAGACTGTAGATGCTGTTAAAGAACTTAATATTTATACTTTAATTCAAGATATATTGGATGTATTTTTAAATTCTAAGTAATATAATAAAGTAGTTTTAAAGGCTGTATTTAGATAAAATATTAAATTCTGAATACAGTTTTTGTTTTTTACCAATAATATAATTAACTATATTATTGGAGGGGATATTTTGAATATTAGATTATTTGTGATAGCTGTAACACCAGCAATAGCTATAATATTTGGTATATATTTAAGTGATAGACATGACAGAGAACCAGCAAAGTTATTGATACTAACGTATTTATTAGGAGCTTTAGCAGTAATACCAATTTTAATAGTTGAAGAATTACTATTGAGTATTAATCTTTTTTCAGGAGTATTGGGGGCTGCTTATACAGCTTTTATTGTAGCAGGATTTACAGAAGAATATTTTAAAAGACTAGTTATATTAAAAGTTCCTTATAAAACAAAATATTTCAATGAAAAATTAGATGGAATAGTTTATGGAGTATTTTCAGCTATGGGATTTGCTACTGTAGAAAATATAGTCTATGTTGTATATAGATATGCCAACAATCCTCATGTTGGACTATATAGAGGGATATTTTCTGTTCCAGCCCATGCAGTATTTGGTATAACTATGGGATATTATCTATCTTTAGCAAAGTTTGATACAGATAGCAAAAGAGCTAGAAAGAACAGGAGAAGATCTCTTTATATGCCTATCCTTCTTCATGGAACCTTTAATTTCATATTAATGTCTGGCATACCTCAACTTAGCCTATTGTTTATCCCTTATGTAATCTATATATGGTGGATAAACCAAAGAAAGTTAAGCAAATTCATATATGATTCCAAAACTAGGGTTATAGATATTGAAAGAGAAGAATAACTAGGTTGAAAAATCTTTTCATAAATTGTAAAATAATAATATAACCTATGAAATGGGGATATTTATGAAAAGGGTATATATTATAGTATTAACATTAATTGTTGGAGTTTTTTCTTTTTTTATTGCCAATCAACTTTTACCTAATCCAGAAAGTGTAAATACTAGGACAAGCCTTCATGAAGAAGTAGAGCCTTTGCCTTCTATAATAGAACCAGAAGAATTAATAGAAGAAAAGATAACTACTGCTACTTTATTGGCAGTAGGAGATATAATGTTTCATATGCCTCAGGTGAGAGCTGCCTATGATCCAGATACTAAAGCCTATGATTTTAAAAATGTATTCCAATACGTAAAAAGATATATAGATTCTGCTGATTTATCTATTGCTAATTTTGAAACGGTTACAGCAGGTAATGAAATTGGTTTTTTTGGGTTTCCTAGATTCAACTCTCCTGAAGAAACTTTAAAAGCTATAAAATATGCAGGCTTTGACATACTTACTACTGCTAATAATCATGCACTAGATCAAGGAAAAGAAGGTTTATTGAATACCATAGAAGTTATTAAGAGGGAAGGAATGAAAAATATAGGAACTTATAAGGAGCCTAACACCCAAATATTAATTGAAGAAATAAACGATATAAAGATTGCTTTACTATCATATTCCTATGGTTTTAATGGACTTGAATATACTTTAACAGAAGAAGAACTTTCTTATATAGTAAATAAAATAGATGAAGATATTATTAAAAATGACATAAAAATAGCAAAAAATTTGGAGGCAGATGTAGTTGTGATTTATGTTCATTGGGGTAACGAATATCAGAAATACCCTTCAGAATATCAAATAGGGCTAGGAAGGAAAATGATAGAATGGGGTGCCAATATAGTTTTAGGAAGTCATCCCCATGTAGTGCAAGAAACAGAAATTATCAACTACAATGGTAAAGACAATTTCATTATATATTCTATGGGGAATTTTTTATCTAACCAGAGGAAAGAAACCATGGATAATAAATATACTGAAGACGGAATAATGGTAAAGATAGAATTAGAAAAAAATCATTCAAATAATGATACCATTATTAAAGATATTGTTTATATACCTACTTGGGTTAGAAGGTATACAAATAATGGATTAAAATATGAAATATTACCTATTGAAGATTTTTTAGAAGATGAAGAGCTTTATTATAAAATAGATGAGGTGGAGATAAAGAGGATTAAAGAGTCTTTAAATAACACCTTGGACAAAATAATCAAAGATTGACTATATTCTGAATATATTAACATTTATAAAATACCATATATTTAGTTCAAATTACTATACATTTGTTATATAATAATAATGTGTGGTAAAAACATTAAAAAGGTGTGGTAACCCTTGGAATCTTTAAAAGGATTATTTTTAAATTTAAGAGTAAGAGATATTATAGATATTTTAATAGTAGCTGCAGCTTTTTATAAACTGTTTATGTTGATTAGGGAAACAAGGGCTGAACAGCTTACTAAAGGGATCTTGGCTTTGTTTGTATTTACTAAGATAAGTGAATGGATTGAGCTTTATACTGTATATTGGATTTTAGAAAAAACCATGACAGTAGGAGTTTTGGCCATTCTTATAGTTTTCCAGCCTGAATTAAGAAGAGCCTTAGAATATATAGGCAGAAGTAGTTTTTTTACTAAATCCTTTATAGAAGTAAAAGATGAAAGTTTAAGTCAAATAGTAGACGAGATTGTAGAAGCAGTAGCTTCCCTTTCTAGACAGAAGATAGGAGCCCTTGTAGTTATAGAAAGAACAACTGGTTTAAGTGAAGTAGTAGAAACAGGAACTAAAATAAATGGTAAAGTTTCTAGCGACCTTCTTATAAATATTTTCATTCCAAATACTCCTCTCCACGATGGTGCTGTAATTATAAAAGAAGACATGATTAAGGCTGCTGGATGTTTTTTACCACTAACAGACAACACTTCTCTTAGCAAAGATTTAGGTACTAGACATAGGGCAGCACTTGGTATCTCTGAAAAATCCGATAGTTTAGCTATAGTAGTATCAGAAGAAACAGGGGCGATCTCTATTGCTGAAAGTGGTAGCTTAGCTAGATACTTAGATACGAAAACATTAAGACAAATATTGATGGATATGTACAAACCAAAGGTTCAAAAACAAACATTTATTACAAAATGGAGGCGAAAAGATGAGCAAAGAGAAGAGGAATGATTTAACATTAAAAATCTTTGCTTTAATTATAGCTATCATTTTGTGGAGCTATGTTATGAGTGAAGTAAATCCACCTTTTACAAGTGAATTAAAAAATGTAAATGTAGATTTTATAAACGAATCTGCTTTAGAAAGACAAGGATTAGTTGTAATGGAACCTAAGAATGCAAACATTAAGGTAAGTGTTTCCGGTAGAAGGTCTGAAGTATTACAAGTATCCAGGAGCGATATCATTGCACAAGTCGATTTAAATGGCTATTCCGAAGGGAATGTAAAAGTTCCTGTATATGTCCAAGTTCCAAACGATGTTAGAATAGTAGATTATAGTCCTAAAGAAATTTTATTTAAATTTGATAAAATTATTAGAAAGGACAGTACTGTAGTCGTTGAAACTCAAGGGAAAATACCTCAAGGATATGTTTTAGGTACTCCTGAGATAAAACCTCAATCTATATATATAGAAGGGCCGAGAACTTGGATAAACCTTGTAGAAAAGGCTATAGCTTTTGTAGATGTTTCAGATAAAACAGAAGATATTAGAGTAACTGTTCCTATCAAAGTTGTAGATGATGAAGGGAACGATGTACGAGGAGTATCAAAGGATCAAAATGTAGTTGATATTTTTATTCCTGTATATCAAACAAAAAAAGTGCCAATAGAATTACAAACTGAAAATCAACTGCCAGATAATTATGAAATAGTAAATGTAAACATAAATCCAAGTACTATTGAAATAAAAGGGAAAAAAGATGAACTAATAGGAATAAACTCTATTAAGACTGAGCCTATAGATATAAATTCTTTTATAGACAATAGAAATGTACCAGTAAAATTAGAAATACCAGAAGGTGTAAGCTTGACTAATCCAAATCAAGAAATAACTATAAATTTAAATATAGAAGAAAACATAACTAGAACTTTTGATTATATTTTAGAAGACGTAGAAGTTATTAATATGGATTCAAGTCTTCATATAGATGAGGAAGAATTAAATAAATCTTTTACAGTTACTGTGAAAGGTATTAGTTCTCAAATTGAAATATTAGATGAAGAGGATATAGAGTTAAAACTAGACTTAGAGGATTTAGAAGAAGGAACTCATAGGGTTAGTATAGAAACTATAGTAGATGACGGAATTGAAATAATAAGTGTTCTACCTGAAAACTTTGATATTTCGTTAATAAAAGAAGAATAAGGAGGAAATTATGGATAGGAAATATGTTTTAGTAATTAATCCTGGTTCAACCTCAACTAAGGTAGCAATTTATGAAGGAGAAGTAAAAATCAAATCATATAAATTAGAACATAGTAAATATGAATTAGAAAAATACGATGATATTTCAGAGCAATATCAATATAGACTAGATTTAATTCATAAATGGTTAGAAAAGGAGAATATTAGTAGAACAAATTTAAAGGCAGTAGTAGGTAGAGGAGGATTACTAAGACCTATTCCAGGAGGTACCTATCTAGTTTCGGACAAGATGATTGAGGATTTAAGATTAGGTATTAGTGGTGAACATGCTGCAAATTTAGGAGGAATTTTAGCAAGAGGAATTGGAGATGAAGAAAATATTAATTCCTATATAGTGGATCCAGTATCTGTAGATGAATTTGAAGAAGTAGCAAGAATTTCAGGATTAAATTTAATAGAACGCAAGTCTTTAATACATGCTTTAAATATTAAAGCTGTATCCTATAGAAGAGCTAAGGAGTTGAACAAAAAGTTACAAGATCTAAATTTTATTGTAGCTCATTTAGGTGGAGGTATTTCTATAGCTCCTGTAAAAGGTGGGCGGATGCTAGATGTAAATAATGCTAGTGAAATGGGTCCTTTTTCGCCAGAGAGAGCAGGAGGGTTGCCAGTTGGAGACTTAGCAAAAATGTGTTTTTCTGGAGAGTATAGCATCGAAGATATGAAAAGGAAAATAAAGGGAAAGGGTGGGCTAATGTCTTACCTGAGTACCATAGATGCTAGAGAAGTAGAAGACAGAATTAATTCTAAAGATGAATATGCAAAATTGATATATGATGCAATGATATTTCAGATAGGTAAGGAAATAGGAGCAATGGCCACAGTTTTAAAGGGAGAAGTAGATAATATTATTTTAACTGGTGGTTTAGCTTATTCAAATTATTTAGTAAAAAGTTTGAAGGAAATGGTATCATTTATATCTAATGTTATAGTATACCCTGGTGAAGATGAAATGGGTGCTTTAAACAAAGGTGTATTAAGAGTCATAAATAAAGAAGTAAAGCCTAAAATATATGAAGATGAGGTGATGTGCTAATGATTAAATCCTTTGCTGATCTAATAAGCTTAGCTCAAGAAAAAGGCAAAAAGAAATTGTCTGTTGCAGTAGCAGAGGACAAACCAGTATTAGAAGCAGTTAAAGCTGCAGTTGATTTAAATATAATAGAACCAATTTTAGTAGGAGACAAGCTGAAAATAGAAGCAATAAGTAAGGAAATAGGATTGAATTTATCTGAAATTGAAATAATCCATGAAAAAGATGGTGTTTTGGCAGCGAGGAAAGCTACAGAATTGGTTAGCAGTAAAAAAGCAGATGTTTTGATGAAGGGATTAATAGATACTTCTGTTATAATGAAACAGGTATTGGATAAGGAGATAGGTCTTCGAACTGGGAAGGTAATCAGTCATGTGGCTGTCTTTGATGTTGAAACTTATCACAAGATTTTCTTTGTAACAGATGCAGCTATGAATATTAGTCCTAATTTAGAACAAAAGAAGGAAATTATTGAAAACTCAGTAGAGTTAGCTCATTCCTTGGGAATTCAAACTCCCAAAGTAGCTGTAATTGCTGCTAAGGAAAAGGTTTCCCCTAAGATGGAAGCAACTATTCATGCAAAAGAATTAGCTGATATGAATGAAAATAATCAAATTAAAGATTGCGTTGTAGAAGGACCTTTTGCTTTAGATAATGCTATTTCAAAAGAAGCAGCTGAGCATAAAGGAATTAAATCTATTGTAGCTGGTGATACAGATATATTACTAATGCCAGATATAGAAGCAGGAAATGTACTTTATAAATCTTTAACTTTTTTAGCAGGTTCCAAAAGTGCTGGAATAATATTAGGTGCAAAAGCTCCTATTGTATTGACTTCAAGAGCAGATAGCCAGGAAGCAAAACTACATTCTATTGTATTAGGAGTATTATTAACATCAAAATAGAGGAGGCTAGCAAATGGCGGAAAAACATAGACTACTTATTATCAATCCAGGTTCTACATCTACAAAGATTGCAGTTTTCGATGATGAAAATATAATATTTGAAGAAACTTTAAGACATTCTGTTGAAGAACTATCAAAATACGAAAAAATATTCGATCAATATGAGTTTAGAAAAAATATAATTTTAGAAACTTTAAAAGAAAACAAAATTCCTATCAATTCTCTCTCAGGGATTATTGGTAGAGGAGGATTGCTTAAGCCTATAGAAGGTGGAACTTATGAAGTAAATGAGAAAATGTTAGAGGATTTAAAAGTTGGAGTACAAGGAGAGCATGCTTCGAATTTAGGTGGTATTATAGCCTATGAAATTGCACAAACAATAGATGCCAAAGCTTTTATTGTGGATCCAGTTGTTGTTGATGAATTAAAAGAAGTATCTAGAATTTCCGGATTAAAAGAAATTGAAAGAAAAAGTATATTTCATGCATTAAATCAAAAAGCAGTTGCAAGAAGACATGCTAAATTTAAAAATAGAATATATGAAGATATGAATTTAATAGTAGTCCATTTAGGAGGGGGCATTTCTGTAGGAGCCCATGAAAAAGGAAAGGTAATAGATGTGGCTAATGCTTTAGATGGTGAAGGACCTTTTTCACCAGAAAGATCAGGTAGTCTACCTGTAGGCGATTTAATCAAGCTTTGCTATTCTGGAAAATACAGTCATGAAGATATCAAAAACATGATAAAAGGAAAAGGGGGAATAGTTTCTTATCTAAATACCAATAATGCATTGGAAGTGTGTGAAAGGATAGATGCAGGAGACGAATATGCAAAATTAATTTATTATGCTATGGCATATCAAGTTGCAAAGGAAATAGGTAGTTGTGCCGTGGCATTAAAAGGGAAGGTAGATGATATTTTATTAACTGGTGGTATAGCTCATGATAAAATGTTCACAGAGTGGATAAAAGAAAGGGTCGACTTTATATCCGATGTGTATATCTATCCTGGTGAAGATGAGTTAACCGCATTGGCAGAGGGTGGATTAAGAGTTTTAAGAGGAGAAGAAAAAGCAAAAGAATATATTTAGAATTTAGGTGAAGATATGCTAAAAGATAAAAGATTAAGGTTTATTATTGGGCATTATGGCAGTGGGAAAACGGAGTTTAGTATTAATTATGCAGTAAAATTAGCAAAAATGGGCAGAAAAGTGGCCATAGCAGATTTAGATGTAGTAAACCTCTATTTTAGGAGTAGGGAAAAAACTGACCAGTTAGAGAAACTTGGTATAAAAGTTATTGGAAGTTCCATTAAGGGAGCAGCAGTAGATATACCAGCTATTTCTGCAGAAATAGAAACTCCTATGCAAGATGCTTCTTATGAAGCAATTATAGATGTAGGAGGTGACCCTGCTGGAGCGAGAACTTTGGGAAGATATAATAAATATTTTGTCCCAGGGGGATACGATATGTTTTTTGTGTTAAATGCCAATAGACCTGAAACTCAGACGGTTGATAAAACTATAGAGTATTTAAGGAAAATTGAAGATACAGCTAGAGCTAAAGTAACAGGCATAGTAAACAATACTCATATGTTAAAAAGTACAACTGTAGAAGATGTATTAAAAGGTCAAGAATTAGCAAAAAAAGTTTCTGAAAAAATTAACATACCAATTAAATATATATCTACTATAGAAAAAGTCGCAGAAGAATTACCAGATAATTTACAAGGCGAAATATTCCCGATGACTTTATATATGAGGGAAGAGTGGATGGTCTAACAATATAAAACATAAGGAGGTTTTATGATGGCCAAAGTAAAAGGAAAGGTAACATTCCAAGAAGACCTTTGCAAAG
>NZ_DATHXO010000470.1:0-1612 GCF_035459645.1 Schnuerera sp. | reverse complement strand
ATTTAGTTAAAGTTCCTGAAACCCTTGATTTCATAATAAAAACTGCACCCATCACTATTATGACACGTTCCCCTGTAGCATGGTAAATGTATGTATTACTTTTAGTTTATTCAATAGATGGTTTTATTCTTTTCTTCCTTATATGCCATCTCTTTCTATTTTCTTAAATTTAAAAATCGGCTAGGATTTTTAGTCTGATATGAACCGCTAAGATTTGTTATTTTATTAAATTAACTTGTATAATATAAAATATATAGATTTAGGCTTAAAATTCGAAAATATAATTTAAATATGTTTTTTCAGTTCCAGAAGAATTACCCACTTCATTTGTTATTACCCTATACCTTGTTTTTTCCAATTCCGCTTTAGAATAATTACCTGTTGGCATTTCAATATAATAACCATTATTTGAACCATATCCATATAAATATGCAACAGGTGCATCATCTTTTACAAACAAGATATTTATCATATTTTCATTAACTGTTTCTTGAAGAACACGAGATTTAAATCCAATCTGCTTTTCCATTTCATCTTTAGACTGGTAAGGTTCAAAAATATATACTTTATCATAGTCGAAATTAAATAGTTCCCCAGCTGTCCCAGAGGCATCTGAAGCACCATTTAATAGTTTCTCAGTCAAATATCTATTATTTTTATTAAGCTCTGAATTCCACCTGATAAAGACAAATATTGATATTAAGACAAGCAGGAAAAATGATATTTTAAATATGTTTTTATTTTTCATTAATAATCATCCCTTCTAGTTCTATTTACTCAGCTATTATTTCCCACAAATGTTCACTAACTTATTTTCTATTCTATATCTTCATCCAAAATCCAAGTTAACTTGATTCCAGATATTTCTATTAATAAATATGGTAATTTCATTTTAGGATTAGGACAAGGATTGTTTATTTCACTTCCTTTTAAAATTCTTACTTCAAGTTCTTCTAAATTTAATATTAAGATATCCTTATCTATCCTACCTTTAACTGGATAATACGATATATATTGCATTTCATTGCTTATTTTATCATATTCTAATGGCATAGCTTCTAAGGGGAAATCCACACATAAACCAAAATCCTCCAATAATTTGGAGGTTTTAATATATTTAACTTTAAAAGTTTTATAATAATTCCTGCAATAAGCACAATCACATTGGCTTTAATATCTAAACTTATATTCTTTAGTAGTATTATAATCAAAATTTATATCTAATCCGTACATATCTTTCTAACCCCCTAATTTGAATTTATCTAATAATAGAACTCAAACAAACCTAATAAATAAATATGCTCTAGTTTCGCATAACTAGCATTGTGACAAACTGGATTTTGTATATTATAAATTACTTGGCGACGCATAATATGAATGAAGCATAGTAACTATGATTTTAAATTATAATTATTTATTCTTTATATCCCTTTCTTAATTCCCTATATTCTTTGTATTCTTTAATTGAACTTTTAAAATAAGGTGTTAACATTAAAAATAAAAAAATACGGTTATCATATTTACAGCTGATTCTATAGGCACTTGAATGTACTAATATACATTATGCTTCCCAGAATAAATTTCATCAAACCAACTTACAGCCCCAAATATT
>NZ_DATHXO010000469.1:0-1590 GCF_035459645.1 Schnuerera sp. | reverse complement strand
GGTGTTATAATACTCAATCTCATCTTTTACGCTTTAAATTATAAATTATATACATGTATATATCCTGTTGGATGATCATATTCTACTACAAATAGTTTAGAACCATCTGGAGTTATAAATATACCAGTATTTCCTAAATTATTAGTAAGTGATGTATTTAGTATTCTTGTTAGGTTTGATACACTTGGTACCCAAGGAAAACTTAAATAATATTGATGTATTGTATTAGTCCCAAAACTTGTTAAATACATTTTTCTTCCAGTACTATCAAAAAATATATCTGTAACAGTACCAGTAAAAACATCAAAAAGTTGTGAAGTAAGAAATGCAGTACTAATATCCCATGCTATTGCTAATGAGTATGTATAAATACAGAATATGTCACTACCATTGTCATTATTTATTATGTACATTTTAGTACCATCTGGTTTAAAAAATATATCTGTAGGATAATTACCTTCATTAGCAACACTAAAACTTCTTATATATGTTGGATTTGTAGCATTGTATGCTGGATTTAAACTATATTGTTTAACACTGTCTGAATAACTACCAACTATATACATATTTAATCCACTCTCTTCTATATAAATACCTTGTACAATATTTTCTTTAGGTGAAATAATATATACATCCCATGATGTGTATGTTGATACATCCCAAGGAGTTGATAAATCATATGAATATATATGACCATCAACGCCACTAGTACTAGTAACTAAGAATAATTTAGTACCAGTAGGATTAAACCATAAATCTTGAACATAATTAGGTACTGATAAACTATAAGTAGTTTCATATGTTATATCATCTACAGGAGTATAATTTCTAAATCTTAACATACTATTTGCAGGAGCATAGGAATCGGTATTATAAGTAGGATCAAAATAAGATGATTCTGCATTATCAAAACAACTCTGAAGATTATTTCCAGGAGATGCATGACTTGATACAGAATTATAAACATCTTGTAAATTAAAACTATTTGTATTTGGTACTGCTGTCATTATATTTCTACTTTTTTATATGTGCTATATGATTTATCTTTGTAAAACCTATGACCATTTCTAGCCACTTCTTTCCAAGCATCTCTTAATAATAATTCTTTTATTTTATTACTTATATTATTTAGAGGTGTATCAACTATAAGATCTCCAAAATAATTTATTTGATTCGTTTCTGATAATACACACTTTTCATTAATAAGTAAAAAAGCTATCCTTTCTTGTTCTTGTCTTGAATATGGTTCAATTCCATGTAAATTTAAAATTATTTTAGAATTAGCTATATATTGATCTTGAATCTCTTTATTTAATCCAGTAGTTGTTACTATTGAATAATTATGATATAAACTGGGATATATATCTTTGAGTTTATTTAATCTTATATCATTCATATAGCCATATACTAGAACATCTATTTCTGGGTCTCTTTTATTTTCAATCCTTTTTAGATTTTTAGTATATTTAAATGGTAATATTTTATCTACTTTAATATCAAACCAACTTAAATATACGGCATTTAATTCATCATAATCCCATATTTCATCAGCACCTCTTATATTTTCAATATATATTGGTACATCAAAAT
>NZ_DATHXO010000468.1:0-2524 GCF_035459645.1 Schnuerera sp. | reverse complement strand
AGTACCCTATGAGTCAATATAAAGTTGGAGATAAAATAAAATTAAATATCATTGATATAAATAATGAAGGTATGGGAGTAGGAAGACATGAAGGATTTACTTTTTTTGTTGAGGGAGGAATTTTAGGAGACAAAGTATTTTTTGAAATAGTAGAGTTAAAGAAAAGATATGGGATGGGAAAGACATTAGAAATATTAGAAAAATCCCCTTATAGAATAGAATCTAAGTGTAAGTTCTTTCCACAGTGTGACGGATGTCAACTTCAAAATTTAGATTATAAAAAACAACTGGAATTAAAGAGGAATATGGTGGAAAACAATTTGAAGCGAATAGGGAAGATAAAAAATATATATGTAAAGGATACTATAGGAATGGAGTATCCTTTTAGATATAGGAATAAGGCAGAATTTAAAGTGGGAAAAAATTATAGAATAGGCTATTACAAAAGAGGAACCCATGATATTGTACCTGTAGGTAAATCTATTATTCAAAATGAAATTGTAGACGATATATTAATTTTAATTAAAGAATATATGGAAAAATTCAAAGTAGAAGGCTATGATAGGAAGAGTAAAAAAGGTATAATTAAAAATTTGTTAATAAGAACAACTAAAGATAATAAAGCTATGGTAGTAATCGTAACAAAATCTGAAAACCTTCCTTACAAAAATGAATTGATAGAAATGTTAACTTTCCCAGACAAGAGAGTCTCTACTATTTTTTCTGATACTATAGTAAGTATATACCAAAATGTAAAAAAGAATGATACATCGGTAATATTAGGAGCTAAAGATATAAAATTATACGGAGAAGATAGGATTTTAGATTATATAGGGGAATACAAATTTTTGATTTCTCCAAAATCCTTCTTTCAAGTAAACTCTGTGCAAACGGAAGTATTATATAATAAAGTGGTAGAGTATTTAAGCTTAAATGGAAATGAAACTGTAGCAGATTTATATTGCGGAATAGGTACAATAGCTTTATATATTTCTAGATATGCAAAGAAGGTCTATGGGGTAGAAATAGTAAAGGATGCTATAGAAGATGCCAAGGAAAATGTGAGATTGAATAATGTAGATAATGTAGAATTTATTATTGGCAAAAGTGAAGAAGTGTTGCCAAAGCTAAACAAAAAGGGAATTAAGCTTGATGCCATAGTATTAGACCCTCCTAGGAAAGGCCTTGATAAAGAATTAATAGATTCCATAATAGATGCAAATCCAGAAAAAATAGTCTATGTATCCTGTAATCCATCTACACTGGCTAGAGATTTAGGTTATCTGGTTAAAAAAGGCTATAAGGTACTAGAAGCACAACCGGTGGATATGTTTCCTCATACTATGCACGTGGAGTGTATAGCGTTACTACAAAGAGAAACTATGTAGAAATCCTTAGATTTAAGCTCTTTCATGACTATTTTGAGTTTATAGAAGATGAGCCTAATTATAAGAAAAGGTGCTGAAAAAGTATTTTAATGTGACCGTAGTGGTTGACCTAGTTAGTGGAGACACAAGGAAATAGATTATAAAAGATGAGAATCAGCAAGGAATGAAAACTTGCTGATTTTTGCATATGTGATTTCAGACTTATCAAAAGGACAAGTCAAGAATGGTGATTTTGATAAGTCTAGAATGGCAAAAAGGAAAAGCCTAGACTTGTCAAAAAGACAATCTAACTATATAGAGATTAGTTAGATTGATAAGAGTTATATTGATATTAGGGCTGATACGGTGATTTGCAGTATTAGTATAGAAATCGTTTTTTGCTAAATCCTAAAAGATGTTAAAAATACAAGGAAATAGTAGATTAATAAAAATATTTTATTATAAAGTTTACACTTTGGCAGAGTTAAGGATATATATATTAAAATATAAAATACAACAAAACTAAGGAGCTGGTTTAATGAAAGATATTAAATTTAATAAAATGACAGGTTATATTTTGCACAAAACAACAGATAATGATTTCCAATTATGTAAGATTTTAAAAGAATATGACAATATTGAAGATGCACAAAAAGATCTGGTAAGCTTGCTAACTAATAATACTACAGAAAAGAAATTGTTGAAGGAGAACTCTAAGATAAGGAAAATAGAATAAGGGGGAGGAAATGCAATGAAAAGCAGAAGAATAAAAAATGGAGTAGGAAGATTAACAGCTAAAGAGGTATTTGAATTCTATGCAGGAACAGATGAAAAAACATTTCTATCAAATTTCCACTATGATAACCCACCAGTAACAGATATTAGGGAAATGTGTAGAATTTATGCAATGGAAATACCAGGAAATGAGGGTCTATTATTTTCACTTGAGGAACTGAAAAATATAGAAAGTATCTTATTAGGGCATTTGGAAAACTATATTGAAAGCAAGGGTGGAATGGATAAAGTTGAATTATATACAAGAGAAGAATTAGATAAGATAGATGAGCAAGATACCGAAGAAGTGCTGGATGCATTAGCAAATTACTATGGATTAAGCAGGGAAGAACTTAGTTTAGCTTTGAGAAAAGGGAGGGAAA
>NZ_DATHXO010000467.1:0-2187 GCF_035459645.1 Schnuerera sp. | reverse complement strand
CATTGCCCTCTTTATCTATTCCTATAGGCTCTTGTAATGATACTTCTCCCTTTGATTTCTTATTAGCTCTTATAGTCATTAATATTTCGTTTTCAATGCACCTTGCTGCATAAGTAGCTAGTCTAGTGCCTTTATTAATATTAAATGTAGATATAGCCTTTATAAGACCAATTGTTCCTATCGAAATCAAATCATCAATATCTTTACCCGTATTGTTATATTTTTTTACTATATGAGCAACCAACCTTATGTTTCTTTCAATAAGTATATTACGTGCTTTTTCATCTCCTTCTGCATATTGTTTTAAATAGTATGCTTCCTCTTCTTTGCTAAGAGGCCTTGGAAATGAATCGGTACTAGAGACATAGCCGGTTAATATTAAAAAGGGTCTTATCACCCCTCCTAAAGAAAAAAATAGTTGAGTAATCATAAAGGCACCTCCACTCTCCCCATACTAAAGTATATGTATGAAGGATTGTACTGGTGCCAGTCCTATCTATTAATCTTATAAATTTCTTTTATTATATTTTCAAAAATAGGAACAGCCGATTTAGAACCAGATAGACCTTCCTCGACAATAATTGTTACTACATATTTTGGATCTTCTTTAGGATAGAAACCTGAGAACCAACCATGTATAGTTTCCTTTCCATTTAATATTGCTTGAGCAGAACCAGTCTTGCCTCCAGCGCCACCAATATTATCCAATTCTATATTTTTTGCTGTTCCTACTTCTATCACATCTATTAAACAATCTAGTAATATTTCTGAGTTCCTTTCAGAAAGTACTATTTCAGGATTTTCCTTTTTAAACTTTTTTATCATATATCCATCTTCATCAACTATTCCATCCACTATGGTCATGCCAGTTTTAATCCCCTTATTAGCCACTATCAACATCATGTTTGTAATTTGAATTGGGGTCGTTTCAATACTGCCCTGACCTATAGAAATATTGCCTATAGCAGGGCCTTGTAGTTCATCTCCTTTAGGGAGATTCCCTTCTATTTCCTCAATTAATCCAATATTAACTTTATCTCCAAATCCTAGTTTTTTTGCCATTTCAATTATTTTTACACTTCCTAATTGTTGTCCTAGTTGGATAAAAGCAGAGTTACAAGATTTTGAGAAAGCCTCCTTTAAACCTATATGTCCATGCCCTTCTATATTATTGCATTTTATTATTACATTTCCAATTTCCTCATAGCCTTTACAATAAAAAGTTTTACTTAAATTATGTATATTGTCTTCTAAAGCCGTTGAAAGTACAATCAATTTAAACAAGGAACCTGGAGGATAAGCTACCTGTATTGCCTTATTATATAACACCATATCATCTCTATTTAAATATTCATCTACGTCACTTTGTTGAAAATCTGGCCTACTAGCTAAAGCTTTAATATCACCTGTCTTAACATCTGCTACTATGACAGCTCCATTTACCTTATTAAAGTCCAATATTCTTTCAACTATACTCTGGATATGATAATCTATAGTCAGTTTAACTCCACTAGGTTCTATTGATTGCTTTTTTTTACTTACAGTATGACTACTGCCTAGAAATACATTTTTGTTTTCATCATATTCTATGATCAAAGAGTTTTGCTGTTGACCATTTCTTAAAATTTCATCATAAACCTTTTCAACGCCTGATTTACCTCTGTTTTCAGATTTATTAATATAACCAATTACATGAGAAAGCAAATTGTTTTTACTATATCTTAATGTTTTATCTGCAATTACTATATCCTTATTGGAATTATAATTTAAAATTGGGGACTTGAGAGGTATCTCTACAATTTTATTTTTATTATTATCGTTTAAATATTCTTCTAATTCTTCTTTGTTTAGACTTGTATTTTTTAATATAAAATTTTCTATATTTTGATTATTATCAATACTATCTCTCAACACAAATAAAGTGGTCACTCTTTCCCTGTTTGTTAGTGGAATTAAATTTTCATCATAGATAATACCTCTATTTGGATATAAGCTTACCTCTTTTCCTCTTTGTTTTAAAGCTTGATTTTTTAAAGACTCATAGTTTATAATTTGAAACCATATTAATCGTCCAATCAAAAGAATAAAAATCCAAGTAGAAATAAAAACATATTTCAATATTCTATTATGTATTATATTTTTTTGAAATCTTTTCATAAAAATCCCCCAATCAATTGCTAATAATAG
>NZ_DATHXO010000466.1:0-12262 GCF_035459645.1 Schnuerera sp. | reverse complement strand
TAATTGATTTAATGTAAGTAATTTTTCACTCATAAGAAAACCTCCATTTTATTAATTTTTTGTGCTTTAAATTCATAAGTTAGTTAAGGGAAACTTTATTAGCTAAAGCTAATAATCAAGATATGCAGCAATGCTTCTATATGTGACATTTAATTCAAAGTTCTGGGAGGGAAAGGATTTGAAAAGGCAATATGAGTTTTATACAGTCCGTGGTTATAAAATGATGAATGCAGAAAAAAAGCTATTGACTTCAAGTATGGAAGATTACTTAGAAATGATATATCGAATTTGTAAAAAAGAAGACTATGTACGGATGAGCCATTTAGCTAAAAAACTAAATGTTCGTCCATCATCAGCAACTAAAATAGTTCAAAAATTAAGGGATTTAGGAATAGTAGATTATCAAAAATATGGAATAATACAGCTTACAGATAAAGGAGAAAGATTAGGGAAGTTTCTTTTGAAAAGACATAATATAATAGAAGAGTTTCTAAAAAATATTGGGACAGAAGATACTAGGCTTAAGGATACAGAAATGATCGAACACGGTGTAAGTTTTAACACTTTAAAAAATATAGATTTGTTAAATAAATTTTTATTGGATAACCCTAATATAATTCAGCAGTTTGAAGAATTTAAAAGGGATTATTGTGAATAAAGGGATAGGTTTGTTTTTTCTGATGCAAGGGGGACTGTCCCCTTTGCATCACCCCTTGCATCAGAAATCAACAATCTTCTTTAAAAGAATTCAATAATCTGATAAAATGATTAGCTTCTCGCAAAACATGATCTCCTAATAATGGAGTTAATATAGCTTTAATTTCACATTCAAGCAAGCCTTCTGTTGCTGCAGTTTTAAATCCTTTAATACCAATTGTTGTTTCTAAGGTTTTTTCTGTAATTTCTGGGATATCTTCATCGTTGGCATTTTTTGTTTTTTCTATTAGTTCTTCAAACAATTCTGCAAAATCATTGGCAGTATTGAATAAGTCTTTTTCAGTAGGGTCTAACAATCCTCTGATGAATAAAGAATGTTTTCCCATAATTCTATCCCAAAATATTTCTTGCTCCAATATAGTATTTTCAGGCTTCATTCTATTTTGAATAGTTACTAAATATCTGTGATAGAGTTTGGCTTCCCTTAGAACATGTTCTACTAAGAGAGGATATAGAGCAGCATAAACTGTACAATCGAGTAATTTAGCCAATACTTTTTCCTTAAAAGCAATAACTTCTAGAACTAGATTAATAGCTCTATTGTTTAAATCATAAACATATTCCTCTAGGTCCGATGGATAGTCGAAATTTGGATTTGGGTTTAATTCAAGTTGTGCTAAGGTTATTTCATTGTTTATACATATACCCGTAAGGTTTTGGGTTATGGTTTCTGAGTCAAGGGTATATTGGGTTACAAGTTCCTTTGAATCGATTACTTCTTTGCTTATAATTCCATTGGAAACAGCTATTGTTTCTAATAAAATTTCCTCAAAAGATCTTTTTAGTTGATCTGATTCTAAAATAAGATCACTGTTTGTAACTAGAAAGCTCATTTCCATAAAAATCATATGTTCTTTCATGATTCTTCCAAAAAACAAGTTTAATTCTAAAGACATTTGAATAAATTCTTTTCTTGTCAACATAAATTTCCTCCTTCATAAAAATCGTTAACTAGTAAATTCTATTTAATAATAAATGTATTTATTATAAGATTATGTTGATAAAATATTTATGATACTAAATTATTCAAATTCTTCTTGACAATTACCCAACCCACTGGTACTATTAAGGTAGAAAATTGAATAATTAGCTCATATAATTCTCATAATATGGTCGAGAAGTTTCTACTAAATGACCGTAAATCATTTGGCTATGAGCGAAAGTGTACCTAGGGTTCCGAAGGAAAATCCTTGTCTGGACCAAGCGGTACAGATATTGTTTTGGACAATATCACACCGGAGGGACAAAAGCCCAGTCGGGTAGGTTTCGCTTAACCTACCTGACTGGGCTTTATTTATTTCAAGGAGGTTTGAATGTGAATACTAAAAGAGTATTTATTGAGAAAAAGGAAGAATTCAACACGGAAGCAGATAATCTGTTTAGGGATTTAAAAAATTACTTGGGAGTAAAATCTTTACAAAAAGTAAGAGTTGTAAATGCTTACGATATCATTAATGCAAAAAATGAAGAATATAACCAAATAGTTGGTAATATACTTCGAGAAAAAAATTTAGACTATCTATACGAAACAACCCTCCCTGTTAAAGATGAGGAAAAACTATTTAGAACTGAATTTGTTCCAGGACAATATAATCAAAGAGAAGATTCAGTTAATCAAACTATATATATATTATTAAATAAAAAAGATATTAAAGTAAAGCATTCTAAGATAATTATACTTGAAGGTGTAGACAATCAAGAATTAAACTTAATCAAAGATTATTATATTAATCCAGTGGAAATGAGAGAAATAGATATGGATTTTATCCATTATGAAGAATATGAAGAAGTAGAAAAGGAAATAGAAGCAATAGAAGATTTTGTAAATATGACAGAAAAAGAAATGGGAACTATGAAGGAGAAGTATGGCCTAGGACTAGATATGGAGGATTTACTATTCACTCAAAAATATTTTAAAGAGAAGGAAAAGAGAAATCCAACTATTACTGAATTGAAGGTTATAGATACCTATTGGTCTGATCATTGTAGACATACTACCTTTATGACGGAGATAGAAAATATAAAGTTAGAAGAAGGTAAATACAAGCCTTTAATAGAGAAAGCCTTTGAAGAATATTTAAGTTCTAGAAACTATGTTTATCCTAATAGTGAAAGGCCAATATCTTTAATGGATTTAGCAACTATAAATATGAAGGAGATAAAGAAGAAAGGATTATTAGAGGATTTGGAGGAATCAGAGGAAATCAATGCTGCAAGTGTAGAAATAGATGTAGATATAAATGGCAAGATAAAAAGATGGCTCTTAATGTTTAAAAATGAAACTCATAATCATCCAACGGAAATAGAACCTTTTGGTGGAGCTTCCACTTGTTTAGGTGGATGTATAAGAGATCCACTTTCTGGAAGAGCCTACGTATATCAAGCTATGAGGATTACGGGTGCTAGTGATCCACGACAAAGCTTTGAAGATACATTGCCTGGGAAACTTCCTCAACGAAAAATTACTCAATCAGCTATGGAAGGCTATAGTTCCTATGGAAATCAGATAGGAGTTCCAGCAGGTTATGTGGAAGAAATATATCATGAAGGGTATAGAGCTAAAAGAATGGAAGTAGGGGCTTTAGTAGCTGCAGCACCTAGAGAAAATGTCATAAGAAAATCTCCACAAACAGGAGATTTAATCCTTTTAGTAGGAGGTAGAACTGGAAAAGATGGATTAGGTGGTGCAGTAGGTTCTTCAAAAAAACATACAGAAGAATCATTAGAAACTGGTGGCGCAGAAGTTCAAAAAGGAAATCCGCCTCTTGAAAGAAAAATCCTTAGGCTTTTTAGAAACAAAGATTTAAGCCAAATGATTAAAAAGTGTAACGATTTTGGTGCTGGTGGTGTTTCTGTAGCTATAGGAGAATTAGCACCTGGATTAAAAATAGATTTAGATAAAGTTCCTTTAAAATATCCTGGATTAGATGGAACTGAGATAGCTCTTTCTGAATCCCAAGAAAGGATGGCAGTTGTAATTGAAAAGGGGAATTTAGAATCTTTTATCAAATATGCCGAAGAAGAGGATTTAGAAACTACAGTAGTTGCCATAGTAACATCTGATAATAGATTGTTTATGAATTGGAAAGGGAATCCTATAGTAAATATATCTAGAGAGTTTTTAGATACTAATGGGATAAGAAAAAAGACAAAGGTATTAATAGAAAAACCAAATGAAGATAACTATCTACATCATGCACCAAATTATATTGATGAAAAAGGTCTGGAAGAAAATTGGATAAAAAACCTAACTTGTTTAAATCACTCAAGCCAGAAAGGCCTTATAGAGAAATTTGATCACAGTGTAGGTGCAGGAACGGTTCTTATGCCTTTAGGAGGGAAGCATAAATTAACTACAACTGAGGGAATGGCAGCTAAAATCCCTGTACTTGAAGGAGAAACCAATACCTGTTCTTTAATGACCTATGGATTTGATCCAAACCTTTCAAAATGGAGTCCTTACCATGGAGGAATATATGCAGTTATTGAATCCTTAGCAAAGATTACAGCAATGGGTGGAGATTTTAGGAAAGTAAGATTGACTTTCCAAGAATATTTTGAAAGATTAGGTACTGAAGATGTAAAATGGGGTAAACCATTTGCTGCTTTATTAGGAGCATTTATAGTAGAGAAGGAATTAAATATTCCAAGTATTGGCGGTAAAGACAGTATGTCTGGTACTTTTGAAGATATAGATGTACCTCCAACAATTATTAGTTTTGCTGTAACTGCTGATAAGGTTCAAAATATTATTTCACCAGAATTTAAGGATGTAAACAATAATGTAGTATTGATTCCTTTAAATATAGATGATGAAGGAATGGTAGATTTTAAACAGTTGAAGACTAATTATACTAGAATAAAAGAATTAATAGATGATGGAAAGATAATATCTGCCTCTGCAGTAAAATCTGGAGGAATTGCTAGAAGTATATCGGAAATGGCCTTTGGAAATAAAATAGGATTTAAATTTGTTGAAGGCTATGATGAAAAAAATTTATTTCTACCTCTATACGGGTCCATCGTTGTAGAGATAAAAGAAAACCCTGAAAACCTATTGAAAGGTGTAGAATACAGACTATTAGGTACTACGATAGAGGACGAATGTATTGAAATATCTAAAGAAAGATTGGATTTAAATCATTTAATAGAAGAATGGACTAAACCATTAATGGATGTATTTCCTATAGATGATAGGAAGTTATATAAACCTAGAAAGATTTTATATAATAAAGAAATGATTAAGAAATCCAATATAAAGATAGCTAAACCAAAAGTATTTATTCCTGTATTTACAGGAACTTATGGAGAATATGATATGGGTAAATCCTTTGAAGAAGCAGGAGCTATAGTGGATACCTTTGTATTTAGAACTTTAGATAATGAAGCTATAGATTATTCTTTTAAAGAAATTGCCAAAAGGATAAAAGAATGTCAAATAATTGGACTTCCTGATGGTTCAGTTTTAGGAGATGAGCCAGAGGGAGGAGGTAAATTATTAGCAAATATATTGAAAAATCCTTATGTAAAAGAAGCTTTAATGGAATTAATAAAGGATAAAGATGGTCTTATATTAGGAATAGGAAATGGATGTGCAGGTTTAATAAAATCCGGTCTTCTACCTTATGGAGAGATTAAAGATCTAGATGAAGACTCTATTAATATAACTTATAATAGTTCAGGATACCATATATCCACTATAGCAAAAATAAAGGTAGCATCTAATCTATCACCTTGGTTTAATAATAGAAAAGTAGGGGATATTCAAAGTTTACCACTATCTACTAAGGAAGGCAGAATAGTTGGAAAACAAAAAACAATAAAAGTTCTTATGGATAAAGGACAAATAGCAACCCAATACTTAGACCAAAATCCAACGGGCTCTATATATGGAATAGAAGGTATAACAAGCCCAGATGGAAGGATTTTAGGTAGAGTTGCAAATTGTGATAGAGTTGGTAAAGGATTGTATAAAAATGTTGAAAAAATGGAAGAAGAAAGATTGTTTAAAGCAGGAGTTAGCTATTTTGGTTAAGGCTTTTGCCTAACCAAAATAGAATTGTAAATTGAAAAAAGGAGGCGCTTAACATGAAGGTTGGTATTGTTATGGGAAGTATTTCTGATAAAGAAGTAGTTGAAAAGTCGGTTAAAATTCTTGAAAAATTTGATATTGATATGGAAATAAGAGTAATTTCTGCACATAGAACCCCTTTTGAGGCTGCTGAATTTGCAAAAACAGCAGAAGAAAAAGGGATAGAAGTATTAATTGCTGCTGCTGGTAAGGCGGCCCATTTAGCTGGGGTTATAGCTGGTATAACTCCCCTTCCAGTTATTGGGCTGCCTATCAAATCATCTACTATGGATGGACTGGATTCTTTATTGTCAACGGTACAAATGCCTAAAGGAGTTCCAGTGGCAACTGTTGCAATAAATGGGGCAGAAAATGCAGGACTTTTAGCAGTGCAAATTTTATCGATAAAATATCCAGAGTTAAGAATTAAATTTAAAGAATATAAATTGGAAATGGCAGAGGAAGTTAAAGAAATGGATAGAAAAGTAAAGGGTATTTAGATTAGCCGAAAGGGTGAATGATTTGTGTGGAGTTTTTGGAATATATAGTAAGGATAAAAAAGATATATCTAAGATAATTTATTATGGATTATATGCTCTTCAGCATAGAGGACAGGTTAGTGCTGGAATTGCTATAAATAATAATGGATATATTGACTATCATAAGGATTTAGGATTGGCTAATGAGGTATTAACCAAAGAAATCCTTAATCGATTAAGAGGAAATATTGGTATAGGCCATATTAGGTCTGGGAATACGGTAGAGACTACTACTGCAAATGCAGAACCTTTAGTTGCAGGATATAAACAAGGGGCTTTAGCTTTAGCATATGATGGAAGTCTAGTAAACTATTCAGAATTAAGAGAAAAGATGGAAGACAAAGGAGTAATATTTCAATCCTCCATTGACACGGAGATAGTTGCTAATCTAGTTGCTAGACATCATAGAGAGGATATAGAACAAGCAATAATAAAAGCTGTAAATGATATTAAGGGTTCCTATGCTTTCGTTATTATGACAAACGATAGATTAATTGGCGTTAGAGATCCTTATGGATTAAAGCCTTTATGTATTGGAAAATTGGAAAATGACTATATAATATCATCTGAAACCTGTGCTTTAGATACTATTGGAGCGGAATTTATTCGAGATGTAGAACCAGGAGAAATGGTAGTAATAATTGATGGAGATATAAAATCTATAAGAACTAAGGAAGTCAAAAATAAAAATATGTGTTTATTTGAAATAATCTATTTTGCTAGACCAGATAGTAAATTAGATGGAGAAAGTATATATCTACTGAGAAGGGAAGCAGGACGAAATCTAGCCAAAGAATGTCCAGCAGAAGGGGACATAGTAATATCTGCACCAGACTCTGGAACGGTGGCAGCTATTGGGTATGCAGAAGAGTCCAAAATTCCTTACGATGAAGGACTTATAAAAAATAGATATGTAGGAAGAACCTTCATACAACCTACCCAAGAATTAAGAGAAATTGGTGTTAGAATTAAGTTAAATGTATTGAAAGAAAATGTAGAGGGGAAAAAAGTTATTTTGGTTGATGATTCCATAGTTAGAGGTACAACTATGAGGAGAATAGTGGCAATGTTAAAAAATGCTGGAGCTAAAAAAGTCCATGTAAGAATAGCTGCTCCACCAGTCAAATATCCTTGCAATTTAGGAATGCATACTCCAAAGAGGGAGAATTTAATAGCAGGACAAAAAACTAATGAAGAAATAAGAGAAATAATAGGGGCAGATTCTTTATGTTATCTGTCTTTAGAAGGTTTATTGGAATCAGTAGGTAAAAATAATAGTTACTGTACCGGATGTTTTAGTGGTGAATATCCGATAAATGAAGATTTGTAATAGAGAGGAGAAATACTATGAAGCTTACCTATAAGGAAGCAGGTGTAGATAAGGAAGCAGGTTATAAAGGAGTACAGTTGATAAAAAACATGATAAAAAATACTCATAGAGACGGAGTGTTGTCAGATATTGGAGGTTTTGCAGGTTTGTTTCAATTAGACACTAAATCCTATAAAGAACCTGTACTAGTTTCTGGTACCGATGGAGTTGGAACAAAGCTAAAAATAGCCTTCATGATGGATAAGCATAATACTATAGGTGAAGATTGTGTGGCTATGTGTGTTAATGACATACTATGTCAAGGGGCTAAGCCTTTATTCTTTTTAGATTATATTGCCACAGGGAAATTAGTTCCAGAGAAGATGGCCTCAATAGTAGAGGGAGTTTCCAATGGTTGTATAAAAGGAGAAGCAGCTTTAATAGGTGGAGAAACAGCTGAAATGCCAGGTTTTTATAAAGAAGATGAATATGATTTAGCAGGATTTTGTGTAGGAATTGTGGACAAAGAAAATATAATTGATGGTTCAAAAGTAAAAGAAGGAGATATTATTCTAGGTCTTCCTTCTAGTGGAATCCATAGTAATGGATATTCTCTTGTGCGAAAAATAGTATTTGAAAAGATGGATTTTGAAATAGATACAATTATTTCTGAATTAGGCATTACTTTAGGTGAAGAGTTACTAAAACCTACTAGAATATATACCAAGACTGTATTCCCTCTAATAGGAAAATATGATATTAAGGGAATTGTTCATATAACTGGTGGTGGATTTTATGAAAATATACCTAGAATTGTACCAGATAATTTAACAGCCAGTATAGATACTTCTAAAATAAAGACTCCAGAAATATTCAATCTATTAGCCAAATGGGGAGATATAAGTGAAAAAGAAATGTATTCTACTTTTAATATGGGTATTGGTATGGTTTTAATAGTAGATAAAGATGAAGTAGAAAAAATAATTGCTAGTTTAAGAGAAATGGATGAAGAATTTACCCTATTAGGAAAGATTGAAAAAGGAGAGGAGAAAGTTTCTCTATGGTAAATATAGGGGTGTTGATATCTGGCAGTGGAACCAATCTTCAATCTATTATAGATAATATAAAGGAAGGAAAAATAAAAGGGAAAATCCAATTAGTAATATCAAATAGAAAGGATGCTTATGGTCTTATAAGGGCAGAAAAAGCAGGCATTGAAACCTTATATATAAATAGGAAAGAATACAGTTCTCCAGAAGAATATAATAGGAAAATCCTAGAAGAACTATCTAAAAGAGAAGTAGAGTTAGTAGTCCTTGCAGGATATTTAAATATTCTATCACAAGAATTTATTGAAAGGTATAGTGGTAGGATAATAAACATCCATCCGTCTTTAATTCCAAGTTTTTGTGGAAAAGGATGCTATGGAGAGAATGTACATGAAATGGTATTGGAAAGAGGAGTTAAACTTACGGGAGTAACAGTCCACTTTGTTGATGAGGGAACGGATACAGGACCTATTATTCTCCAAAGACCAGTAGAGGTAGAAGAAGGAGATACAGTAAAAACTTTAAAGGAAAGGGTATTGAAGGTAGAACATGAAATACTACCTGAAGCTATAAGGCTTTTCTGTGAGGATAGATTAACCATAGAGGGAAGAAAGGTAAGGATTAAATAGAGGTGATAAAATGAAAAGGGTATTGATAAGCGTTTATGATAAAAAGGGTATTGTAGAATTTTCTAAAGAATTAATTGGATTAGGCTGGGAAATAATCTCTACTGGAGGAACAAGTGAAGTTTTAAGAGATGCAGGGATTCACCATGTAGGCATAGAGAAAATCACAAAATTTCCTGAAATATTAGAAGGCAGGGTAAAGACTCTTCATCCTAATATTCATGGAGGACTATTATATAAAAGGGACAGTGAACAAGATATAAAAACCTTGAAGAATTTAAATATTGGTTCCATAGATATGGTTGTAAACAATCTATACCCCTTTGAAGAAACTGTGAAAAAAGAAGGGGTAAGTGATGAGGAAATAATAGAAAATATAGATATTGGTGGGCCTTCTATGATTAGAGCTGCAGCCAAAAATTACAAATACGTTACAGTGGTTATAAAGCCTTCTGATTATGGAAAGGTGTTGGAAGAATTAAAAGCAAAAGGAGAGACTTCTATAGAATTAAGAAGAGAATTAGCTAGAAAAGTATTTTCATATACAGCTTATTATGATTCCTTAATCGCTAAATACTTTAATAGTTTAGATTCTGTAGAATTTCCAGAAATTATAACTTTACCATTTAAAGATAAACAGAGTTTAAGATATGGAGAAAACCCACATCAAAGAGCAGCTTTTTATAAGGAAGTGGACGATTTAGAAGGAACTATTGCAGGTGCAATTCAGCTTCATGGAAAGGAATTGTCTTTTAACAATATCAATGATGGAAATGGGACTTTAGAAATTTTAAAGGAATTTGATGAACCTACAATAGTTGCAGTAAAGCATGCTAATCCCTGTGGTATAGGTAGTGGGGAAAACTTACTTGAAGCTTATAACAAGGCCTATGAATCCGACAAAATATCTATCTTTGGTGGAATAATAGGATCTAATAGAGAAATAGATGAAAAGGTAGCTAATAAAATTAATGAAATATTTGTTGAGATAGTAATGGCACCATGCTTTACACAAAAAGCCTTAGAAATACTTACTTCTAAAAAGAATATAAGAATACTTAAAATCCCTAATATCATGAGAAAAGATTATCCTTCCTTAGATTTAAAAAAAGTTCTTGGAGGGATACTAATACAGGAAAGAGATATTAAAATTTTAGGGGAAGAATTAAAAGTAGTTACTAAAAGAAAGCCAACAGATAAGGAGATGGAAGATTTACTCTTTGGATGGAAGGCGGTAAAAGGTGTTAAATCTAATGGAGTATTGTTGGCAAAAAATAAAGGAACAATAGGAATTGGTATGGGTGAAGTAAATCGGGTATGGGCAGTAAAAGCTGCTATTGAAAGAGCAGGGGAAAAGGTTAAGGACTCTGTATTGGCCTCTGATGGGTTTTTCCCTTTTAAAGATTCTGTAGAAGCTTTAGCCAAAGCTGGAGTAAAAGCCATAATCCAACCTGGAGGATCTTTAAGGGATGAAGAATCTATAAAGGAAGCAGATGAAAATGGTATAGCTATGGTATTTACAGGAATGAGACATTTTAAACATTAAGGAGTGATTCTATGAAGGTTTTAGTCATAGGCAGTGGAGGTAGAGAGCATGCTTTATGCTGGAAAATAGCTGAAAGTTTAAAAGTATCTAAAATATACTGTGCTCCAGGCAATGGAGGGACTAAGGAAATAGCTGAAAATATAGATATTAACCCAGAAGAAATAGATAGATTATTGGACTTCGCCCTAAAGGAAAACATAGATTTAACAGTAGTAGGACCAGAAGGACCTTTGGTTATGGGCATAGTGGATAAATTCAATGAAAAAGGTTTAAATATTTTTGGAGTAAATAAAAAAGCCGCCCAATTAGAAGGGTCAAAGGCCTATGCCAAAAGTTTTATGGAAAAACATAATATTCCTACTGGAAGGTACAGAAAATATACAGATATAGAAGAAGCAATGAAGGGATTAGACCAATTTCAATATCCTTTGGTAATAAAAGCTGATGGTCTATGTTTAGGTAAAGGTGTGGTAATTTGTAATACAAAAGAAGAAGGAATAGATTGTCTAAACCATATGATGAAAGACAAAGCCTTTGGTATGGCAGGAGAAACTATAATAATAGAAGAATTTTTAGAAGGAATAGAAGCCTCTTTATTATGTTTTGTGACTAATGGAAGGATAATCCCTATGGAAAGTGCTAAGGATTATAAACAGATATATGAAGGAGATATGGGACCAAATACTGGCGGAGTAGGTTGTTTTTCTCCAAATCCATTATTTCAAGAAGAATTGAGAAAAATAGTCCAAGAAGATATTTTATCTAAAATTGAAATAGGTTTAGAAAAGGAAAAAATGGACTATAAAGGTCTATTATTCATAGGTCTAATGATAAATAAGGATAAGGCAAAGGTATTGGAATTCAATGTTAGATTTGGAGACCCAGAAACAGAGGTTTTACTTCCAAGACTTAAATCAGATATAGTAGATATCTTTGAAAAAACATTAAAAGGTAGTTTAAAGATAGAAGATTTAATTTGGAAGGATGAAAAATGTGTAACGGTAGTAGCTACATCTAAAGGATACCCTGGGAAGTATGAAAAAGGCAAGGAGATTATTGGTCTTAAAGATGTAGATGAAGATATAATAATATTCCATAATGGAACTATAGAAAAGGAGGGAAAAATACATACAAATGGTGGTAGAGTAATTTCCATAACTGCCTTAGGGAATACTTTAAAAGAAGCTAGAGATAAAATATATAAAAATTTAAACAAAGTAGCTTTTGATGGGATGTATTTTAGAAAAGATATAGCAAAAATTGATTAAACTTAAGGAGGACATGAAATGGAGAATTTTTTTAAACTAAAAGAACATCAAACAGACAAAAAAACAGAAATATTAGCAGGAATAACTACATTTATGACTATGGCCTATATTTTAATAGTAAATCCAGATATATTATC
>NZ_DATHXO010000465.1:0-15066 GCF_035459645.1 Schnuerera sp. | reverse complement strand
ATATAGAAAAAATATCGCAACAAAAAACCATCAATTTAGATAAAAATTTTAGAACTGTTGACACCGTATTAAAATTTGTAAATTCCCTATTTGAGAAATTAATGGGTAGTAAATATATAAGCTTAAAAAATTATCATTTTTCAAACAATAATATAGATGTGGAAATATTGGAAAATGAGAATTTAAAAGCACCTTCCAATGTAGATAAAGCTGATTATAATGCTTATTACGAGAGTAGATTGATTGCTAGTAGAATAAAAGAGTTAGTTGAGGAAGGTCAATTTAACTATGGAGATTTTGCCTTGTTGTTTAGAGCTTCAACAGTTGATCATATATATGAAGAAGCATTAATGGAATATGATATTCCCTATTATAATATAGGAGGTAAAGGATTTTATCATGGCCAAGAAATAATTGATATTATGAATGGTCTGAAAGCTATTAGCAATAGATTTGATACAATATCTACTATAGGTTTTTTAAGGAGCCCTATGGTTGGATTAACAGATAGAACTCTATATTGGATTTTAAGACATAAAGAGAGTTGTATTTTAGAGACCCTAGACAAGGATATTAAAGCCATAGAAGATGATGAAAAAGAAAGAATTGAAAAAGCAAAAAATTTATTAAAAAATTTGATAACAAAAAAAGGTTTATATGGGGTTTATCCATTGCTTATGGAACTATTGGAAAAGACCTATTATATTGAAAGCCTTATGCTAACCTATAGTGGCAGACAATTAGTTTCTAATATTTATAAATTTTTAGATTTAGCTTTGGATTTTGATAAAAATACTTCAGGGTCTTTAGAGGATTTTATTGATCATATAGAAAGATTAAAAGATACAGATGAGTCTCAAGCAAAGATTCAGTCAGAAGATGCAGATGTAGTAAAGTTACTGACTATACACAAATCTAAAGGATTACAATTTCCAGTAGTAGTAATCCCACAAATGGCTAGAAGATTTAATTATCAACAACCTTATATTTTGCTAGACAAAAACAAAGGGGTTGGATTTAAATATGATAAAAAGGCTCCCCTTTATAATAAAATAAAGGATGATATAAGAGCTATTGAAGATGAAGAAAACAAAAGATTATTGTATGTAGCTATGACTAGAGCGGAAAAAAGGTTGTTAATTGGAAACCAAGGGAAGAATAGTGGATTTAAAAAAATGGTTAAGGAATTAATCAATAATGATCATATACAGATCATAGACAAGTTGAATGTTAAACCTAATATTCGAGAGCAGATTAAGCCTTTAAAAAGTGGATTGCTTAAAAGTATACCCATTAATAAAAAAAAATTTCCATTACTCAATGTAGTAGAAGGGTATGATAAAAAGGTTTTCCATAGAGTGAGTGCATCCCAATATATTCAATTTAACGGATGTAGGAGAAGATTTTTTATGAACTATTACAATAGACTTTCTTTAGATTTAGAAGGTAGAACGTCAAATGAATTATCTAATATTATAGAACCTTCTACAAGAGGTAATATTATTCATAAATTTTGCCAACATTATAAATTTGGCATTGAACCATTTGAACTCATGGAAAGTATTGTTAATTCCTTTGGTATAGAATATAATAATAAAACAAAATCTGAATTAGATATATATATGGAAAATTATTTGAAGTATCACAGAGAAGATTATGACAAGATATATTCGGAAAAAGAGTTTTACCTATTAGTGGAAGACTCATACATATATGGTATAATAGATAGGATAAATATTAAGAATGGTAAAGCAGAGGTATGGGATTTTAAGACTAATAGAGTTAATAACAAGGAACAACTGATAAAAATCTATTCACCTCAATTACAGCTCTATGTCAATGCTTTAAAGAGAATATCCAATTTTGAAATAGATAGAGCAGCTATACTGTTTTTAGAAACTGGAGATATGGTGGAAATAGATATAAGGAAAGAGAGCTTAGAGAAGAATTTTCAAGATATTAAGGAATTTATTAGATTTATAAATAAGAATAATACTATTGAACAGTATGATAGATCAAATCAATGTGATAAATATTGCGAATATAATATTATTTGTAATCATAAGTAGGGGGAGAATGGTGTGGAAGATTTTAAAATATTAGAACCAGGACAGAGACTTAGACAAATGAGAAAAAAGCTAAGATTAACTCAAAAGGATTTGTCTGGTGAAAATATGAGTAAAAATTATATTTCAATGTTTGAAAATGGTAAAAGAAGTATAAATATAATTAATGCAACTTATTTTGCAGATATGATAAATATGAAAGCAAAAGAAAAAGGGGTAGAATTAAACGTAACTGCTTCTTACTTTGTTAAAACTCAAAATGATATTGCTCGAGAAGTATGTTTGGAAGGTCTAGATAAAATAAAAGATAATAATATAGATAAGTATGAAAAATATAGGGAATTATATAAGATAATATATATATCCAATGAGTATGAATTATTGAATATATTGGCTAAGTCTTTGAAAGTTAAAGGCAAACTCCTCTATAGAGATAAGCTATATCATTGTGCTATAACTCATTTTTCTAAAAGTCTATTGTATTATTCTAGAGAAGATGACTTAGATGGTATTCATAAATGTTATTTAGCTATGGGGAAAACCTATTTTATGGATGGGAACTATAAAACAGCAATAACCTATTATAATCTTGCTAGTCTTTATGGTGATGAAGATAGCATGCTGTATTATAAAGCTTTGGCCTATTATAAATTAGGAAATTATGAGTTAAGTAAAAGCATTATAGATAAAATAATATTTAAAGATGAAAGGGTTTTAGAGCTAGAAAATTGTATTTCTAATATTGATTAAAAGAGGCGATGTAATTGTTGTTGATGGGAATAGTATTTATATTATTAGGGCTTTTTTCAATATTTAGCCAAAGATACGAAATTAGAGAAATAGAAAACGAAAGAGAAATTGTAGAAAAGGTAGTAGATAGAAAAAATGGATTTCACAAATACAAAATATTTATTGGGATTTTTTCCATAGTAGTAGGAATATTTTGTATTTTAAACTACATCATATATTAAAGGGTGTTATTATGGGAAAAGGGAATATAACAATAATTTTAGCTATTATTTTTGTACTATTTCTTAGTAGTACTTCTTATGCCATGGAAGAAAAATCTATTTTGCTTTTAATAGATAGACTAGATTTTGATGTTATTGAGGCTATTACTGCTGATACTGATTTTGGAATTGGTTTTGTAAATATAAAAACGAGAAAGCCCTATGTTATAGAGAGTTATTATTTTTCCATTGCAGCTGGTAGAAAAATTGGAGTTAACTCATCTTTATACAAAGGGTTGTATAAAGATGAAAATGGAACAATAATTGTATCTGGATTTGAAGATATGTTTAAGGACTCCACTAAAGGAATAAAAAATGTAAAAATAGAAGTTTTAGGAGAAAAAATAAAGGGTCAAGGTATATCTTATATAGGGGATAACTCTTCAGCCATAGTAGCAGTAGATAATACTGGTACTATTAAATCAGGAGAAATAGAAGTAAAATATGATAATATCTGGTTAAACAATAAAACTAATTATTATTTATCTAATTCTAATTTACTTGTACTCTCCTACAATATAGACGAAATAAATAATAGAGTAAAAATATTAAAAGACTATATTGATAAATTTAAAGACTATAATATTATCATTGTACCAAATGAAGTATCCAAAGATATGGAATATATTATAAACAGTAGTTTAGTTCCTATTATATACATCCATAATGATGATAATGGTATGATGAGCAGCCTTTCTACACAAAGAGAAGGATATATCACTCTAGAGGATATACATGCAGAATTGCTCGAGGTTCATGGGGAAAAACAATCCACTGTAATAGGAAATAAAATAGACATAGTGGAAGAAGAAGACAACCTTAATTATGCAAAAAATCTGTCTAAAAAGGCCATTAATTTAATCTGGATAACGTATTTATTTCATGGTCTAGTGTATTTTATGCAATGTTATTCTGCTTATTATATTTATAAAGGGAGAAAAGATAGATTTGATAGATTAACTTTGTTCAATTCTTTTATAATCATAAACATATTTATATCATTGTTAATGGGTGCATCTAGCTTACATATAAATATTGTTCTATATCTATTTATAAATTTATTAATTTCCTATATTATAACTATATTTATGTATGATAAGGATATAAATATTATTGGATTATTTGCTACATTAACCTATGGAATGATTTGCTTTGGAATCTTTTTTTATCCGGAAATGATATATAATTCTTATATAGGCTTTAATAATTTATTTTATGGAGCCAGATACTATGGGTTTAATAATGGAATGATGGGGGTATTACTAGTTAGCTCTATAATAAGCTATTTTTTTATTGAAGATTTAATTAATAATATATATATAAAGAAGTTAGCTTGCTTAACATATATAACAACTAATATGATAGTTTTGTCCGCTAACTATGGCGCTAATACTGGAGGATTTTTGACAGCGCTTGCTTTGTTTTTAATAATTTTATATACAAATTTATTATGGGAAAATAGGAATATAAAGAATATAGCAGTTTTGATATTGATTGGTATAATAATATTTGCTATAAACATGTATTTTGATTATCTTAGCAATGAAAAAAGTCATGCAATTAACTTTTTAATAAGGATAAAGACTTTTGGAATAAGCGAATTTTTGGATATGTTTATAATTAAAGCAAAAGAATTGATAAAATTGACTTTATTGCCCCCTTTTAGTATAGTAATTGTTGCTCAAATGATCTCTCTTAAAAACTTAATTATAGGAGTTGATAAAAAACTTAAAAAAGAAACTTATATAATATTTATCACTGGAATTATAGGGTTTTTACTTAATGATACAGGTATGATAACCTTTATATATATGACTCATTATTTGATATCTTTGTTAATCTATAACCAGCAATCCCCCTCTAAAGTCTAGAGGGGTTATTCCTTTGTATTATGGTTTTTTCGATGGACATACTATATAGTATTTTAAGAGCAATAGAAGTATTTATTATAGCTATTAATACCAGTAGCTTGTAACCACCTATATCGTATAAAAAAGGGCCCAGTAAAGAATATATAGTTACTGTAATTGCATTAACTGTATAAAACAAACTCATGAAAGTACCTCTTTTTTCAGGAATTATTTCTGAACAGAGAGTTTGATAAGCTGTAAATCCTCCGTCTAAACCAATTGTTACTATAGTTAGAAATCCAATGATAATTCCAGCAGAATTTAAAAAAGCTATGGGGATTAAAGCAAATAGCATAATGGAAAAAAAGATTCTGGATAACTTTTCTTTACCTATTTTGTCAGTGAACAATGCAGCAAATACTATACCAAGAATAGTACCCAAAGCTACCACAGTATAGACATAGCCAATCTCCACTTGATTAAAATTAAAATTATTGGAAATATATATACCTAGAAAACTTAATAATAAAGAAGGTGCTGCAAGAACTAAAAAAATTACTATTAAGGATTTAGAATTTAAGGGATTTTTTAGCAGAATTAAAAGTTCATTTATATCAACTTTTACATTTTTTGAACTTTTTGTTTCAGGTAGTCTAAATAATAATAGTAAACAAATTACTCCAATAATTGTAAGGGGAAGATAGACACTTTTTAAAACTCCAAATTTGTTAATCATCTTAGTTGCATATAATGGACTAAATAAAATAGCAATGCCAAAGGCAGTTCTTAATAATCCAGAAGCTTTCCCTCTAGATTCATAGGGAACAAATTCACTTAAATAGGATAGATTGGTGCCACTAAGGGAAAAATATCCAATGCCAATAAATATTCTACCCAGAGCAAATAATAATGGAATTGTAGCAAATCCACTTATTAGAGTACCAACAATATAGAATATTAAAGCCACCATTAAACTTTTCTTTTTTCCATATTTGTCAGCAAAGACTCCTAAAATAGGGACTAGGACTCCTACTAAAGAAAAACCTACATTAAACATAATTACAGAACTATCTTTAATATTAAAATATTGGGATAAAAAAGGGGCTAAGGGGGCAATAATATTCATTTCCGTTGCAACAATAAGTTGTATAAAGAATGTAGTAAAAAACATTAAAAATAAAGTCATAGTTTCCTCCTTTAAAATATGTGCTAAATATCATTATATATTATATTTGAAAAAAAGAAATAGAGATGATATAATATCGCTATACGATATATTAGACAGACGAAAGTAATTATGGAGGTGAAAATTTGGAGTTGCAAAAAATATCAGAGACTATATCTAACTATATTCGAGAGTGTAGCAATATAATCCATACAAAAGGACATCAAATAGCTCAGGAATATGATCTAACCTACGACCAATATCACCTACTAATTTATTTAAGTTTTAGTGATAAACCTCCTACCATTAATGAAATTTCAAGGAAGTTTAATAGAGCACAAAATACTATATCAGAAAAGATAACTAGGTTGGAAGAAAAAGGTTTAGTTAGTAGGGTGGACGATATAGATGATAGAAGAATCACAAGAGTAATTATAAGTGAAGAAGGATTAAATTTAATCCGTATTATTAAACAAGAAAGAAGTAACAGAGTTACTTTTATTGCATTAGAAAAAATGAAAAAAAATGAAGCAGAAGATTTGCTAAATAATTTAGGCAAACTATATAATAATTTAAATAAGGAGGGCTGAAATTGCTTAGAAAATTTATTTCCTATTATAAACCCCATAAAAAACTATTCTTTATAGATATGTTTTTTGCTTTTTTAATTTCTGCATTCGACTTAGTTTTTCCTATGGTTAGTAGAAACATTGTTAATGAAATAGTACCGGCAGGTAGGATAGATCTTCTAGTTAGATGGACTATTGCTTTATTAATCCTATTTGTATTCAGGTATATCAGTTACTATATCGTTTCGTACTGGGGACATGTATTAGGAGTTTATATTGAACACGATATGCGAAGAGATTTATTTACCCATTTGCAAACATTGCCTTTTAGCTACTATGACAACACCAAAACAGGACATATAATGTCCAGATTAGTAAATGATTTAAGGGATATTACAGAGCTTGCTCATCATGGCCCAGAGGATTTATTTATTTCTTTGGTGATGTTAGTAGGTTCTTTCATTCTTTTAGTAAGAATAGAGTGGAGATTAACACTTATCATATTTTCTTTTATACCAATTGTAATTTTGTTTGCTATGTTGAAAAGAAAAAAAATGAGAGATGCTTTTAGGCAGGTTAGAAAAAAGATTGCCAATGTTAATGCTCAATTGGAGAATAGTATCTCTGGTGTAAGAGTTGCTAAATCCTTTACTAACGAAGCTTATGAAATTGAAAAATTTGATGATGGGAACTATCAATTTAGAGAGGCAAGAAAATCATCTTATAAAGCCATGGCAGAATTCGTTGCTGGTATTGGTCTTATGACAAATATTTTAAATTTAATAGTTATCAGTGCTGGAGGATATTTTGTATATAGGCAATTAATCAATTTAGGCGATTTACTTGCATATACTTTATATGTAAACTTCTTCATGCAACCTATAAGAAGACTAGCTGACTTTATGCAACAATATCAAGATGGTATGACTGGATTTGAAAGATTTATGGAGATAATGAATATTAAACCTGATATCATTGATAAAGAGGACGCTGTTGAACTAAATAATGTAAAAGGAGATATTAAATTCAACAATGTATCTTTTAGCTATACTAATGGTGAAGATAGGGTATTATCCAATTTAAATTTAGATATTGAAGCTGGAAAAACCGTTGCAATAGTAGGACCTTCTGGTGCAGGGAAAACTACTCTTTGTCATTTAATACCAAGGTTCTATGATATTAGTCAAGGGGAGATTTTAATAGATGGTAAGGATATAAGAGATATTACCCTAAAATCCCTTAGAAAAAATATTGGTTTGGTACAACAAGATGTATTTTTATTTACTGGAACTATAATGGATAATATATCCTATGGAGATCCAACTAAATCTGAAGAAGATATTATTGAAGCGGCTAAGAAAGCCCGTATTCATGATTTTATAATGACTCTTCCTAATGGGTACAGTACCTATATAGGAGAAAAGGGTGTTAAACTATCTGGAGGACAGAAACAAAGGATTTCTGTAGCTAGATTGTTCTTAAAAGATCCTCCAATATTAATTTTAGACGAAGCAACCTCTGCTTTAGACAATGAAACAGAAATATTAATACAAGAATCATTAGAAGAATTAGCTAAAGGTAGAACATCTTTAATAATAGCCCATAGGCTGTCAACAATAAAAAATGCAGATGAAATATTGGTATTGACCAATGAAGGAATAGAAGAAAAAGGTAGTCACGAAGAGCTGTTGGAAATAGATGCTTTATATGCAAAATTGTATAAATCACAGTTTAAAGAATTAGTATCTTAAATAATTGTATCAATAGTACCTCCTACTGCATATTATATATTGAATATGTATGGGGAGGTTTTATTATGGATTACAACTATCCAGAGCTATATTATAGGATTTATCCTAAAGCCATAGAATCAGCAAATAAATATTTAGAAGAGAACCAATATGGAGGAGATATTTCTGAAGAGGATATGGAAACTATGATAGATGAGATTTATGATAAAATGGTTTTAGAATGTCCTGAGATAGATGAGGATCCTATAGAAAGAAGGGGTAGGTATAGAGTAACACAAAGACCTTTTTATGGAAGAAGAAGACTTATCAGAGATATAATATCTATAATACTTATTTCTGAATTGATACGCAGAATTAATCCATATGGATTTTATGGAGCAGAGTATTAATATTTTGTTGCAAAAGTACTAAATAGGCTAAATTTAAGCCTATTTTAGTACTTTTAGTTGTAACCTTTTTGTAATTAATTATTTATATTTTTGTAATGCAAATTTTTTGGGTATATAGTATTCTATATATAGAGAATTATTTTGTTGTTGACATATGAGAATAGGAGGGACATTAATGAGTCAAACTAATAAATCGAAAAATAAAAACAAAAGAAAAACACTAAGATATATTACAGTATTTATTATAATATTTATCTTGTTCTTCCTTAGCACATTCTATAAATATTATAAAAGGACTGCCTCTGATGTGGTAGAAGCAGGTAAACTTGAAGAAAGTATTTTATTGATGTCAGAAAAATCTGCCATAAATATTGCATTGAAACATGAAAAGCAGCTTATAGAAGCTGAGGAAGCAAGAATTGCTGAATTAGAAGAAAGGAAACAAAAAAATTTAGCATTAGAAAAAGATAAAAAGAAAGCATTTTTAACATTTGATGATGGGCCTTCGGAGACGGTAACTTCTCAAATATTAGATATTTTAAAGGAATATGATGTAAAAGCTACATTTTTTATTGTAGGAAACTTAGCAGAAAAATATCCAGACGTAATTGAAAGGATTGATCAAGAAGGACATGCTATAGGTAATCATACTTATAGTCACAGATACAATTATATATATAGAAGAACTTCTAATTTTATAAAGGAATTGGAAAGAACTGAAAAAGTATTAAAAGCCATATTAGGAGAAAATTACGAAACTAAATTGGTTAGATTTCCAGGAGGTTCTTTTGGTGATAAAAAAGCACCTTTTAGAAAGGCAGTATTAGATAATGGATATACTTACTATGATTGGAATTCTTTAAATGGAGATGCAGAAGGCCATTATATACCAAAAGACAAATTAATAGAAAGATTTAAAAGCACTTATAAAGGTCAAAAAGAGATTACAATTTTAATGCATGATATGGATTCAAAATATACTACACCAGAATCATTGCCTTATATAATAGAATTTCTACAAAAAAATGATTATGAGTTTTATGTTTTAGAATAATTGCTGTAGATTTACAGCAATTACTTTTATTCATATATTATTTGGAGGTAAATAAATGATGTTAGAAAAAAGAATTCTTGTAGTGGAAGATGAAGAGCATATAAGAAAATTTGTTAAAATTAATTTGGAAAGGGAAGGCTTTATAGTTGAAGAAGCTGGAACAGGAGAAGAAGCTCTTGAAATCGTAAAAAAGAAGGATATAGATGTTGTAGTACTGGATATTATGCTGCCAGGAATAGATGGTTATGAAGTGTGCAGAATTCTTAGACAAAAACATCCTACAATAGGTATAATTATGCTTACAGCTAAATCTCAAGATATTGATAAGATCATGGGTTTAGAATATGGTACCGATGACTATATGGTAAAGCCCTTTAATCCAATGGAACTTGTTCTTAGAGTAAAATCATTGCTAAGAAGAATGGATCCTTTAATAGAAGAAAGTAATCATATAGTACTAGATCCTCCTTTTAAAATAGATAAATATTCTAGAAAATTTTACAAAGAGGATGAAGAAATAGAGCTGACTCCAACGGAATATTCTATAATAAAGCTTTTTACTGAAAATTCAGGAAAGGCATTTAGTAGAGATGAGATACTAAATATAGTATGGGGCTATGATTTTGTAGGGGATTCAAAGATTGTGGATGTAAACGTCAGGAGACTAAGAGCCAAGCTTGAAGACGACCCTAGTGAGCCTTACTATATTGAAACTGTATGGGGTATAGGCTATAGATGGAGAGACAAATAACTTTAGGAGGAAAAGATGAATACCAGTATTAAAAAAAGATTAGTTGGCAATTTTATGCTAGTAATAGTAATGACTGTGTTGATATTGGAAGTCTTTTTAATAAATGCTGTAAAAAAATATTATTATAAAAGTATGGAAGAAATTCTTTCACATCAGATAATTCTCTCTACAGAATTTTATTCAAGATACTTTTCATCTAATAGATTAGAAGATATAATAATTGATGATATAGATGTGTTTTGGCGTCAGACTGAAGCCCAAGTTCAAATACTAGATTTAGAAGGGAAAGTGTTGATGGATTCCATAGGAGCCTCCCATTCTTCCAGTATTATAAACACAAACGATGTCACAAAAGCCTTAGAAGGAGAAAAAGGAATTTGGATAGGCAATGTGGATTATGATACCTCTGCAGTAATGGCTGTTTCTTATCCTTTAATAGTAGAAGGGAAACCCATAGGAGTTTTAAGGTTCGTCTCATCGTTGAGGAATGCCAATAGGATTATAAAAAATATTGCAAAAATATTACTGATAGTTGGCTTTACTGTAATATTAATATCTGGTGTTCTCAGTATTTTTTTAGCAAATACCATAATACAACCATTAAAGGAAGTAACTACAGTAGCAGAAAAAATGGCAGGAGGCCAATTGAAAATTAGATCTAGAAAAAGATTTGATGATGAGTTAGGAAAGCTTTCTGACACTTTGAATTATATGGCTGAAGAGTTAATAAGAAAGGAACAACTTAAAACAGATTTTATATCTTCTATTTCCCATGAACTAAGAACTCCACTAACATCTATAAAAGGATGGGCAATTACATTAAAATCTGATGAATCCAAAGACGAACAATTATTAATAGATGGATTGGATATAATAGAGAAAGAAAGTGAGAGATTATCTAATATGGTAGAAGAATTATTAGATTTTTCAAGATTTATTTCAGGTAGAATAACCTTGAATAAAGAGGGAATTGATATAATAGAGTCAATAGCCCAGATAGGGAAGCAATTTCAATTTAGGGCAAAAGAAAAAAACATTCAATATAATGTCTATTATGATACTAATTTATCCCATGTAATAGCAGATGCAAATAGAATAAAACAAGTACTAATTAATTTATTGGATAATGCCTTTAAATTTACTCCAAAAGGAGGCATAGTTACACTAATGGCAAAAGAGGAAGAAGAGAATATATTAATCCAAATAGAGGACAATGGATGCGGTATAGATGAAGAAGACCTTCCTTATATTAAAGAAAAATTTTATAAAGGGAGAAATAGTAAGTCCAATAGTGGGTTAGGCCTTTCTATTTGCGATGAGATAATCAAACTACATGGTGGTTCTATGGAAATTAAAAGTGAATTAAACCAGGGTACAAAGGTAACTATATCTATTCCAATAAAAGGAGTGGAGAATCAATGAAAAAGATTTTACTATCGATAATATTAATTACATCTATGATATGGATAGTATCTTGTGATATTGATAGAACTCAGCTATCCGATAATATAGAAGCACCAAAGAATATTAATTTGCCTGTTTCTGGCCAATGGAGAATTGAAGAATATAGGATGAATACTACTAGTACCATGGAGGAGGAAAAAGCTGAATCCTATTTAGGAATGGAAATATTATTTCATAATGAGTTTATTTCCGCAGGAGAGGATTATTTTACAAAACCATCCTTTAGAATAAAAAATGTGGATGCAGCTGATTATTTAGTATACAATTATAAAACAACACCAGATTTTCTAGATATAGATACCGATAAAATAGAAATAGTATCTGTTGCCGCAGAACAATTTTTATATGAGTTTATAAAAATATCTGATGAAGAAATCATTGTAAATATTGAAGGAACATTTTTTTATTTGAATAAAATTTCAGAAGAGATTCAAGATAAAAAACTAGAGACTAAACAATTAACAGAAAATGTACTATTAGATACAGAGGAAAGTTTAGAAGAAGATGCCATAAAAACTGGAATTTTGCTTGGACTTAAATCTTTAGACTTAGAGGCTCAAAACGAAGATATGGAAAAATGGAATTATAGAACTATATTTATTAGTAGTAACAATAAAGAGATTGTAAGTATTCATGAAATGGAAGATATATTATTGCCTAGGAAAACAGGATTCTGGAAAGTCAAGGTAGAAAGAGAAGATAATGATGGCAAATTAAACGATAATATAATAGCATATCCTTTAAATAAAACTTTAGACCAAGAAAATGATCTGCAAATTAAAAAGGAAGAGAAAACTGAAAATACCTATAAGAATATTTTATACGTGGGAAATGACTATATTTCTATAGAGAATATCCATTATCGTAATAAGGGGCAAAGGTATTTAGAATTTTATCCTATTGATAACATTACAAAGGTTAAACCTTTGATGATTTCAGATGTTTTAGGAGAAGTTGGGAAAGAAGCATTCATTGAAGGTGCCAATAAAGAAATACTAAGAGAAAAAGAAGAATATAAAAACAGTTTAATAGATTTGAAACCAAATGAAGAGAGCTTTGGTTTGTTTAGAAGAAATGGCTATTGGATTTTTAAAGGAAGAATTAACTTTGTCGAAGATGGAATATATAGGTATGAGAATTTCAATATAAAAACTATTCCTCCAAAGGAAATAGTTTATTATGATGAACTATCTATTTCATGGAATAGGATAAAATCAAAAGTACCAGAAGCTTTAGATGTATTTACATCACCTAATGAGGATATAGCAATTATATTAACTCACAACAATATATTCGTCCATACGTTGGAAAATGATAAAATTAATAATGTACCTGTAGAAATCATAGAATTAAAACCAGCAGAAAAAATAGTTATGGCTGAATGGGCAGTAGGTAGATATCCTAAGCTTTGGGAAGAGGAATTTTTGAAACAAGTCGAGAACTAAATTGAGCAGTTCTCGGCTTTTTTTAGTTTAGTCCTTGTTGTAATCAGTAAGATACTTTATTATAATATAATTAAGATTAAGGAGAAGGGGTGTTTCCACTGTTAGTAATACTTTTTCAGAATTTAATCAGCCGTGTAGGGCTAATAATGCTAGTAGCATTTATTATGACTAGAATGGAGTCCTTTAGGAAGCTGGTAGCAAAACAAAATGTAAATATAAAAGATAAAATATTATTATCCGTTATATTTGGTATTTACGGTATTATAGGTACCTATACAGGAATTCCTATAAGAGGTGCTATTGCCAATGCAAGGGTAATAGGAGTTTTTGTTGGTGGACTATTAGGTGGCCCCTTTGTTGGAATACTGTCAGGACTTATAGCTGGAGGACACAGGTTCTTAATAGATATAGGAGGGTTCACTGCATTATCTTGTAGTCTTTCCACTTTTACAGAAGGGATCATGGCTGGATTTTTAAAGAAAAGAATAGATAAATCCGATAATAAATTGCTCTTTGCCCTTATTGCTGGTATGGTTGCAGAAATTTGGCAGATGATAATTATATTAATCTTTTCTAAACCTTTTTCAGAAGCTTTAGAATTAGTAAAAATAATAGGAATACCTATGATTATTGCTAATGGAATAGGAATAGCAGTATGTATATCTATAATTTATGGTGTATTTAAAGATTTAGAAACTGCTGAAGCCTATCAAGCTCAATTAGCTTTAAAAATAGCTAATAAGACATTAAAATATTTTAGAAAAGGCTTAAATGAAGATACTGCTTATCAAGTAGTACAAATAATTAAAAATATGACTGGAGTTAAAGCTGTAGCTATTACAGATAAAGAAAAAATATTAGCCCATGTAGGTATTGGAGAAGACCATCATCTAGCAGGCAGCCCTGTTAGGACTAGCTTAACTAAGGAGGTGATAAAAAAAGGAAGCTGTATTGTTGCCAATACTAAAAAAGAAATTGGATGTGACAATGTAGAATGTAGGCTGAAATCAGCAATAATTATTCCTTTAATGGAAGGGGATGAAGTAGTTGGTACATTGAAGTTATATAAGGATGAAGAAAACTCAATAACCAAGGTGGAATCAGAGTTGGCTTTAGGACTGGGACATCTGTTTTCAACTCAAATCGAATTAAGTAAAGTAGATTATCAATCAGAATTATTAGCAAAGTCTGAACTGAAAGCATTACAAGCTCAAATAAATCCACATTTTCTCTTTAATGCAATTAATACCATAGTATGTTTAATAAGAACTAAACCAGATAGTGCCAGAAGATTGTTAATCCATTTAGGTAATTATTTTAGAAATAATTTACAGGAAAGTAACAATGAAGTAGATTTATATAAGGAAATTGAAAATATTAAATCCTATTTAGAAATTGAAAAAGCAAGGTTTGGAGATAAATTAAATATAATATATGATATTCCAGAAAGTATAGATTGTTCATTGCCTCCTTTATTACTTCAACCTTTAGTAGAAAATGCTATTAAACATGGGGCATTTGAAAAAGTAGAAGGGAGTACTGTGAAAATAAT
>NZ_DATHXO010000464.1:0-2050 GCF_035459645.1 Schnuerera sp. | reverse complement strand
ATAGATAAATCTTTACCTATTGATTCTAAAGTATTGGCAAGCTCCTTGTTATCTAATATCCTTACGATAATAGCCACCATTTGTTCTCTAGTTACCTTATCATCTGGTTTAAAGGTTGTTGGGCTTGTCCCTTCTATAATTTTATTTTCAAAAGCAGCTTTTACATACTCACAATACCAGCTATCTGATTTTACATCTTCAAAGGCAAGTTCTTTGTTTTTATCTGACTCTAATCCTAAAACCCTGTAGATTAAAGCCATAAATTCTGCTCTAGTAAGTTCTCCATCTGGTTCGAAACTTTCCTCTGTTTTGCCTTCAATAATAGCTCTCTGAGCTAAAAATAGGATATCTTCTTCATATCTATGTTCTTGAATATCCTTGAAGTTTACCTTTAATAATTTTTCTTTCTTTATTGGCTTTTCTATTGGTTCTACTTTAGATTCATCTTTTCTATCTGGTGCAGTTACACTACTACCACCTCCACCTGCTGGAGTAGTATTAGTTATATCTTCACTAGGTTTCTTTTCTGCTGTTTTTATTAAATCTCTAATTCCACTAGTATTTCCTGTTTCTATGTATTTGGCAAGCTTCATTTTATCAGCATTACTCCAACTATTTAGCTCATCTAATTCATTCTTTATATCATCTAAAGTATATCCCTTATTTTCAATAGTATCGATATGATCTTCGGTTATAAATATGTCTAAATCATTTTTTAATTTCTCTATTCCCTCTGCTTCATCATCTAAATAGTCTTTCAATAAATTAGTAGCTAATTTTCTAGTATCCTCATCTACTTTTGATAACTCTCCTAAAAATGCTTCTAAAGCATTTTTATCTATATCAGAAGCAAAAGAAATACTATTAGGTATAAACCAAGCCAACACCATAGAAAAAACCAAAATTGTTACTAATACTTTTCTCATATTCCACCTCCTAAAAAATATTCATTTTAGTCTTTAATAAATAAAAAAAGTTTTTTTCTTTCTTATACTCTATTGGTGAATCAACAATAATTTCTTCATCCTCCAACAGTTTTATTCCATTTAAATATGTTATTCTATTATAGGTTTCTTTATCCACCATTAACTTTAATAAATTAAGACTTTTTTTTACTCTTGGTGATCTTTTGTCTTTTGAATGAGCATCTGTTCCTATAAAATGGATCATATTGTGTTTAATAAGTGTTTCTCCAGTAGATTTTATTCTATCCCCATATTTCCCTTCCAAGCTAGGCAGGTTTAGTTGAGCTAAAGCCCCTTTTTTAATAAAAGTATATAATAGATTAGGATTTTCTATTATTTTAGCATTTCTTTCTGGATGGGCGATTATAGGCACATAACCTTTTAATAATAACTCATATATTAAATCTTCTATAAATAAAGGTATGTCAAACATAGGTAGTTCTATTAATACATACCTGGTATTATTTAGGCTAGATGCTTTTCCCTCTTCTAAATGTTCTAAAATATCCATAGTAGTATAGATTTCATTTCCTAGATATATATCTAAATCTAATCCCCTCTGATAAAGAGCTTTTTTCAATATTTCCAAAATTTCTAAATTTTTCTCTTTAAAAGTATTATCCCAACCTTCAATATAATGAGGTGTAGCGATGACTTTATTTATTCCATTTTCTAAATATATTTTAGCCATTTCTATGGACTCTTCTAAATCCTTTGATCCATCATCCACTTTTGGTAATATATGACTGTGAATATCAATCATAGCTTCTTCTCCTTCTCTTTTTTCTACTTTTATCCTTGCTACCATTATCATAATATGAACTATCATAATATTGACTATAATGGTATTTATAATATCCTCCACTATTGATAGGTACTTTATTTAATACTACCCCTAATATATTGGCTTTAACCTTTTCTAGCAATTCTTTAGACCTTTTAGCAGCAACTATATCTGCTTCACCAACAGAACATACTAATATAGTACCATCAACAATTGTTGATAAAAGAGCACTATCAGTTACTAAACCTACTGGTGGAGTGTCTAATATTATCATATCATATATACTATTCATATTATCAAT
>NZ_DATHXO010000463.1:0-2499 GCF_035459645.1 Schnuerera sp. | reverse complement strand
TTAAATATAATTGGCGAAACTAAAGACGGAGAAAAAATTCAAGTCTTCCAGAATGGAAACTGGGCTTTTTAGTATAATAAAAGTAGCGGAAATTACTCCGCTACTTTTAATTAAACGCTTTTGTCCTTTTCAATGCTCCATATAGCACTACAGAAGTTACTGCCCCTAATAAACCTTGCATAATATTGCCTGGAATAGATGCTATAGCTCCTTTACCGTACATAAATATTTCAGGTATAAAGTATCCAAAAGCCATAAAGATACCAGCTATAGATGTTGCAATTATAGGTTTTTTACTTCCTATTTTTGTTTCTAATAAGGTTCCTGCTATATATCCTTCCAATCCTTTCACTATAAATGTAATAGGTGCATAATGAAAATATCCTAATAACAAATCCGCCATAGCAGAACCAAGTCCTCCTACAACAAATCCACCCTTTTTACCTAAAGTAAGAGCTGCTAATAAAACTACCATATCACCTAGATTTAAATATCCATTAGTGCCAATAGTGGGAATGTGTATAACCATAGTCATCACTACAGTTAATGCCATAAGTATAGCATATCTTATTAACAACTTTAGATTATTATCCATTAAAGAAACCTCCTTCCAATATTATGTTATGTATGGGTACAGTTTGTGGTTCTTATGAATTGTATCCATTTTTATGATAACACTTTAGCTACGCTTATGCAATAGTTTTTAAAAAAATATCCAGACAAGGTATGCTTATTCCCATTTACCTGTCTGGATTCATGTTTTACACTATTTTTATTTTAATATATACCTTTATCGTTCAGAAATTCTTTGTACTCCATATCCGTCTTCAAAATATGATTTTCAATCCAATTTGCAACAAATATAATTAAATCCATTCCTATTTTTTTCTGTCTTTCGTCTATTTCTTCTTCATCTATGGATTTAACCTTAGATATAAATGAATCGTGTTGCCTTTTATGTTGTTGAAATTTAGGATATCCATTATCTTCCATCATCTTTTCCTCAAATGTAAAATGATATACTGCATAGTCCCTTAATTTATGTAAAGCTTCTAGAATTTCATCATATCTGTCTATCCCGTCCTTAATAGATACAATCTCATAAAGGTAATTACCTATTTTAAATAGTTCCTTATGTTGATCATCTATACTTTCAATATTTACACTAAAATCATCTTTCCATTTAAACATATACCTCTCCCTTTCATTTAATATTTACAATATTATTATCAAATAATTAAATGAAAATCTAGCTAAACTAACTTTATTTTATCTCTCAAATTTTCGCCTATGCCGCAATCCAACTAGATTTTCTACCGGTAAAGTAAATATAATACCTGTTCCAGGTTCTTTAAGCCTTCCAGCTTCAATTATGGCATCATATATAGATTTATATTTTTTTTCTTCACTTAGTACAAGAATAATTTCCTTTGAAGCTTCAATATTGATATTCAAAAACTTCATAACTTCGCTTTCTCCTGTACCTCTTCCATAGATAATAGTGGCTCCTTTAGCACCTGCTTTTTTTGCCTTATCAACTATTTTATCTGCTTTTCCTCTCTCAACAATAGCAATTATACATTTAACTCCATCCAAAAATATCGCCTCCCTATATCTTGGTTAATATGCCTAATACTAATACTGAAACCATAGCTCCAATTGATGTAAGCCCTATAATTCCAAATCCAGATAAGAGTGGGTCTGCATGTTCCACAATTTTAGCTAATCCCATTGCCAAAGCCATATTCAAAGGAATATTAACAGGACCAGTAGTTGCACTGGCTGAGTCCATTGCAATAGATACAAACTCTTCTGGTGTTAGAAATGCTAATCCAATTATTAAACCAAGTAAAGGTATTATAATCTTTATATAAGATACTCCATTTAAAATCTTAAATATCCCTATTCCCATTCCAGTTCCAAATCCAATTGCAACAGCATGTATTAATACTTTATGTGGTATTGCACCTATGGATATTTCCTCTACTTCTAAAGCTAGGGTCTTTAAAGCTGGCTCTACTAAGGTTCCAAAATAACCTATAATAAAAGCTACAATTACAATAAGCCATTTTCTTTCTAAAACTACTAAATTACTACCTACTGAATCTCCTAAAGGAAAAAGACTCATTGTAATCCCTTTTAAAAAGAAATGTAATCCAAATACACTAATTAAAAGACCAACAACAAATTCTTTTACATTTTCAATTGGTTTTTTCAATATTACCAACTGAAAGAAAACAAGTATAGCTGTTAATGGTAAAATACTTCTTAAGGTTTCCCATAGGGCATTTAATGCTTCCAATCCTCTCATATATTGAGTCCCCTCTTCTATTTTTCTATTTACTTGCTATAATAATATTATTATACTATAGTTATACTAGTTAATAAAGCTAGATAAGGTTTTGTTTAATTAAAAATACTTTTTAATAAATAAAAGTTTTTTTAAATCAATATAGGGTAAATATACATAAAAATATTTCTCTTAGAATTCTTATGTTA
>NZ_DATHXO010000462.1:0-4871 GCF_035459645.1 Schnuerera sp. | reverse complement strand
AATCCTCGTAAGGAATTTCTCCTTTAAAAAACTGAATTCCTTTTTCTCCTATTCTTAATTCACGCCTTTCATATACTCTTCCAGTCTCTTCCCTTACAGTCTTTATAATAGGTTCATCTATTTTTTGAGTATATACAGTTTTAGCGAGTACTTCTCCTTCCGAATGGACAAATATTTGTTCTTCTGAATATTCATCAGAAATGGCGCCAGTTATTAATAGTTGGTCTTTTTTTACTACATCTCCTTTTCGTACTACTGCCTTTCCATTTCTAGCAATCGCCTTGACTATTACTCCTTTTTTGGTTGCAATTATATTACATGGTGTATCCATATTAATTTTTTCTGGTGGCAAATCTTGTTCTTTTACTTCTATTAACAATTTAGTACCTTTAATTTCAACAGATATAAAAGAAAAAGTATCGAATTCATTTAGCAATAAATGCTTTGTATAATCTTTATCTATTTTATACTTTATTATACCATTTTTTATATCCTCTTTTTCTAATATTTCCATAATATCTTGGGTTTTTACCTTTTCATTCCCTCTAATTTCGATATCCCATATCAAAGAAGATAAAAAAATAATTATTCCTAGAAAAATAACAAATCCAAAAGCAAGCATTTTTCTATATTTTAATCTATTCAAAATAAATGGTAACCCCTTTTTATCCACTATTTCCACTCGGCATCCTACATTATTAACGATTTCTTTAAGGGCTTTAAATCCATGAATAGTGGCTTTCATCTCCAACATTGTATAACCAACTCTATTTATATCCCAAAGATATATATCTTTGGTTGCAGCTAAATTTAAGAATCTTTCCAAAGTCAAACCTTTAACCTTAATAATAACATATCCTTTTAAAAAATTCCACGCTTTAATAACCTCCATAATAACACTCCTTAAGAGTATATCTCTATTTTTTGAATATTCCCCTTAACGATTATCTCTTCAGAAAGTATTGTCTTTAATTCCATATCTTTTCCAGAAATTTTAACTATCCCAATACTAGTATTTATTCTGAGGGTTTCTTGAGTATATTCTATTATACCTTTGTGATTAGAAATATTAACCTGTATATCTCCAATCATAATAACCTTAGGCAAATCAAGTACCACATCCTTAGGTAACTCTAAAGCTTCTGAAATATTATATTTAAAATTATCCATTTTATTTTTCATTCTAAACCCTCCTCATAATAATTTATGCCTTATATAATATGAGTATTACTAGGGATAAGAAAAAGCATATAGTTTCCTATATGCTTTTTCTCTTATTTCTAAGGCTTTTAGGTTCTGATAATATTTCTGAATATATTATGCCTTTTAATATATCTTTTTTTATCGGTATCTTTGACTTTTTACTTCTTTTGTCAGTGAAATTATCTTCTACAATAAGTTCCATCTCACTTCTATAAACTTTAGATTGAGCAGATTTTTCTCTAGTTTGTTCATTTTTAAATATGCTTTCGTCTCTAGATGGAACTCTTTTTTCTTTTACTTGTTCTTGCTCTATTTTCCTATTAGATTCTCGGATTGTTTCTTTTCTTTGTATTGGTGATGCTATTATAGATTTACCATTCCTTGGTTCTTTGTTTGTTTGTTGCCATTTTTTGCTTTTTGCTTTCTGTATTTTTTGCTTATCTTTTATACTCTTTAAAATCAAATCTATAACTACTATTAATATAAAAAACAATAAACCTTGCGGGAACATATTATCGCCCCTTAATCTTCTTTTTTATCTTCATCAGCTATTTTAGATATTGAACTTCTCATATCTGTATCAGCTAATATATTCTTCATATTATAATAATCCATAAAGCCCATATTGCCTTCTTTTAAAGCACCTGATATAGCAAGGGGTACTTCCGCCTCAGCTTCTACTACCTTAGCTTTCATAGCCTGAACTTCTGCTACCATCTCCTGCTCTTTGGCCACTGCCATTGCTCTTCTTTCTTCAGCCTTAGCTTGGGCTATACGCTTATCAGCTTCTGCTTGTTCTGTTTGTAATTTAGCTCCTATATTTCTTCCTACGTCTACATCTGCAATATCTATGGACAATATTTCAAAGGCAGTTCCTGAATCCAAACCTTTATCTAGAACGGTTTTGGATATTAAATCTGGATTTTCTAATACATCTTTGTGCCTAGCAGAACTACCTACAGTAGTAACTATACCTTCTCCTACTCTAGCTATAATAGTTTCTTCTCCTGCTCCTCCTACTAACCTTTCAATATTGGCTCTAACTGTAACTCTTGCCTTTGCCATTACCTCTATCCCATCTTTAGCAACTGCTGCAATCTGAGGCGTTTCAATAACCTTAGGATTGACACTTACCTGTACTGCTTCTAAAACATTCCTTCCTGCTAAGTCTATAGCTGCAGCCCTTTCAAACTCTAAAGGTATATTTGCTCTCTGTGCTGCAATTAATGCATCTACAAGAGTATTAACATTACCACCAGCAAGATAATGAGCTTCAAGTTTATCTATCCCTAAAGTTAAGCCTGCCTTTGTGGCTTTAATCATAGGATTGACTATTCTTGAAGGTATAACCCTTCTTAATCTCATTCCTATTAAAGTACCAATTTTAATTTTAACACCTGAAAAATATGCTGTAATCCATAATCCAACAGGTATAAAAGTAAAGAACAACATTACTAAAATTATAATTAACAAAGCAATACCTACTGTAAATACTAATGACCCTGGCATAAATTAAACCCTCCTAACGATTATTTTTGATCCTTCTACCCTTATCACTTGAATCTTTGACTGTTTTGGTATATAACCTCCATCAGATAATGCATCTAATCTTTGACCATCTATTTCTATTACCCCTGAAGGGCGAAGTTCAGAAATGGAAATCCCTTCCTTCGCTAAATATTCTTCTTTAGTAAAAGAACTTAGATAACCTTCTTCATCTTTTTGGTGAGTGGATAGAACGATTTTATCTAAAAATGGACTTCTATGCCCATATTTAATCAATAACATAGTAATAATTGCAGTTATTATAATGGCAATACTAATAGACATAAGGGCTGAGGATAAAGATCCCATTGCTAATATAGTACCTAAAATAACCAATATTATACCAGAAATACCCGGCAGCCCAAATCCGGGAACAATAGCTTCTATGACTAGAAGTATTAATCCAGTAACAAATATTGCTAATGATGTCCATTGAGAATTTCCCGCTAAAATATTACCACCAAAAAATAAACCAAAAGCAATTATACTTATAGTTCCACCGATACCAAATCCTGGTGTGAATATCTCTATTACTAACCCTACAAAACCTATTGTCAATAGTAAGGTACTCATATATTGACTAGACAAAATTTTAGCTGCTTTTAATTCTAAATTCTCTTCAACTTTAACAATATTAGTGTATGAAATGTTAAAATTGGTGAGAATTTCATCATAATCATTGGCTATTAAATCTGTAACTCCATATTCTAAAGCTTCCTTACTTGTTAAATTAAGCAATTTCCCTTTTTCAGATACACCATCAATATGAATATCTCTATCAGCCATAGCCTCGATTATTTCAGGATCTCTTCCTCTGAATTGAGCTACATCTCTCAAGAAACTTCTCCACATGGATAATATTTTTTCTGTATTGGGTATGGTTTCTGCAGAGCCTATAGTAGCACTTTCAGCCATAACTACCTTTTCTCCTGCAATTGTAATTAATACCCCTGCTGATTCAGCCTTATTATTTACAAAGGATATAGTTGGTATGTTTAAATTGATAATTAAATTTTTAATCTTTTCAGTTTCATCAATTGCTCCTCCATAGGTATCTATTTCAAATATTATTGCATTTGGAGGATTTTTAACAATCTTGTCTAATGTGTCTTGTAAAAAATTATAGGTGGCTCTATTGATTTCTCCATTAATTGGTACTACATAAACATCTCCCATATCTTCTGCATAAATAGTTATATTTAAAAATAGTAGAATTAAAAAGATTAAAGCCAAAATTCTAGTTTTTTTCAAAATTTCACCTCCTAATTCATATTATATTATTACCCTAAAGTTTATACAATAAAAATAATTATTTATTGTTATATAAATATCCAGTAAATATCATTATCCTTAGTTTTATCCCGATATTGACAAAAAACCTGGAGTATAAACCCCAGGTCTATTTTAAAATTTCTCTAACTATTTTATTAACTGTATTGCCATCAGCTCTGCCTTTTACTTTGGGCATTACAGTTTTCATCACCAATCCAATATCTTTAATGGATTTTGCTTTTACCTCATCTATGGTTGTTAAAACAATTTTTTTAATTTCTTCTTCAGTAAGTTGTTTTGGTAAATATTCAAGTAAAATTCCAATTTCATTTTGAGTTAATTCAACTAGGTCCTGTCGTTCTCCTTTTTTGAAATCTTCAATAGCATTCTTTTTTTCTTTTAATTGTTTAGATATTATTTCTAATATTTTTTCATCTCCTAGTTCAGTTCGTTGATCAACCTCTATTTGTTTTATAGCTGCTCTAACCATAGTAATAGTATTTTTTCTGACAGAGTCTTTATTTTTCATAGAAGACTTTAAATCTTCCATAAGCTTGTCTTTTAAGGCCATCAATTCACCTTCTCAATTAATATCTTCTTCTTTTTTTCCTTCTAGCTGCCTCAGATTTCTTTTTACGTCTTACACTTGGTTTTTCATAATGTTCTCTTTTTCTGTATTCGGAAAGAACACCTGAACGGGCGCATTGCCTTTTGAACCTTTTTAGTGCATTATCTAGAGATTCGTTATCTCCTACTTTGATTTCTGCCATCAACTTCTCCCTCCCCTCTTCCACTGCAAGAGTGCTCCCATATTAATTATGGAAATCGGAATACAATACTAAATCATTATA
>NZ_DATHXO010000461.1:0-4760 GCF_035459645.1 Schnuerera sp. | reverse complement strand
CCGATCTACGTCAGAACCTCTACTGCCTAGCCTAAGTAGCCGGTTAGATGAGGCATCTACCATAGGTGCAAAAGCCAATGTCAGAATTGATAGAACTAATAAAAAACTAATTGTTTTTTTGTTCATTTTGTCACCTCCTTGTATATAAATTCGCTTTGTAAACTTAAATGAAAATTGAGGACTCCAATCCTCTGTGGTACAATGTTTTTGCGAGAAAACAAATACCTCCCAGAAAGGATGAAGTCCTCATGCAAAAAATTGTACCAATTAAATGCCCAAAATGCAACAATAAAGATTCTTTTTATCGCTATGGCAAAGATAAAGATGGTTATCAAAAGTACCTTTGCCGTAAGTGCAATCACCAATTTACTCCTGATAGACCAGTGTCTAAAAAAGTGCCCAAATATCCTTGTTGTCCTGTTTGTGGTAAAGCAACGTTTCTTCATCACGATTATGAATATTACTCTAATTACCGTTGTTGTGATAAGAAATGTAACCATTCTATGTTTGTTCCTAAACCAAACAATATACTACCTGCATCTATGTCTAAGCTTGTTGGAAAGAATGATTTTAAGCGTATGCGTTATCCCGTGCATATAATTATTACCGCTCTATCTATGTTTTACCTTGGCAAAAATTCTTTTAGAAATATTGCCCTAATACTTAGAGTAGCCCATAATGTTAAGGTTTCTCATACTACCATTAGCAATTGGTGTAAGAAGTTTGCTCCATTTTTTAATAATCTCTCTTTAGAACTTATACCAATGTTAGACTTTAATTCAGATGAATGGCATGCTGACGAAACTGTTGTAAAAATTAATGGTCGAAAATATTATATTTGGTTTATCATAGACTCAGAAACCCGCTTTGTCTTAGGTTTCCATTTATCGCCTCATAGAAATTCTAGCCAAGCTTTTGCTTTACTTAATTCTGTTAAAGACTTAGGTACTGTTAATGCCATAGTTAGCGATCGATACAGTGCTTACAAAGTACCAGTTAAATCTGTACTGGGTAGTTCTGTTAAACATATTCGCGTTGAAAGTTTTAAAGATGATATTTCTAACAATTTAATAGAGTCTTTCCATCATCAATTTAAAGCTTGGTATAAGACTAAGCAAGGTTTTAATTCTTTTGAATCAGCAAATAACCTAATCAGCATGTTTATATTTTTTTATAATTTTGTAAGACCACATTCATCTCTTAATGGTTTAACCCCAGCTCAAGTTGCTGGATTAAATCTAACTGAAAGAGAGAAGAAAAAGTATCTTCTTGTAGCATAAATTTTGCTTTAATTTCGCCAAAATATTTTTTAAATGTACGTCCTTGAGATTGTCAAGGGCGCGCGTTAGCGCGTTCATTTTACCCTTGACAATCTCAAGGCGGACTTTTATAATCGTCAAGGCGAAATTAAAAGCAATTTGAAGCAATTCTATAAAACATTGTGCTATTTTTTCATGTTTAGTTTACAAAGCCTTAGTATAGACTTTTATGAGCATCTTCTATGGTTTTAAATATTGTATCTTCATCAATCATTTCTTTATTATTTGATTTCAAAATACAGCATAAAAACTCAATATTTCCTGTACTGCCTGTAATAGGTGAAAAACTCAAGTCTACAATATTCAGTTGGATAGATTTACAAAACTCAACCATATTATATATTACTTCCTTGTGGATCTTTTTATCTTTTACTATACCTTTTTTCCCAACTTTACTTCTTCCAGCTTCAAATTGAGGTTTGATAAGGGCCATAATGCTTCCACTTTTACATAATAATTCTTTTGCTATAGGTAATACTAATTTTAAAGAAATAAAAGACACGTCTATAGAAATGAAATCAATTACTTCCCCAATATCCTCTTTAGTTACATACCTAATATTGGTTCGTTCCTTTACTATAACCCTAGGGTCATTCCTAAGTTTCCAATCTAATTGACCATATCCTACATCAATGGCATATACCTTTTTTACCCCATTTTTAAGCATACAGTCAGTAAACCCTCCCGTAGAAGCTCCAATATCCATAACAACTTTATTTTTTAAATCAATATCAAAAATATCAATTGCCTTTTCAAGTTTTAATCCACCTCTACTCACATAATTAATAGGATTTTTCTTAATCAATATTTCACTATCTATTTCAATTCTTTCTCCTGGTTTATCTATTCTCCTATTACCAACAAAAACTACTCCTTCCATAATAACTCTTTTGCCCTTTTCTCTAGAATCAACTAATCCCTTTTCAAATAATAGTATATCTGCTCTTTTTTTACCCATATGATCCACCTCAATTTTTAGTCCATTTTATTATCCTGTTTATTATTTTTCTTCTTTTCAGGTAGTATATCTAATCCTAACTTTTTCTTTATAAAATTAAAAATTACAGCAGTTTGAAAAATGATTTTTTCAGAGTACAGTATTGCTATAGATTTACCAAAAGCTTTCCCACCTACTGTTAATGATGCTATTAAAGATGTAAGTACTATGCTTAAAAACATCCCATCTTTTATATTGTAGATATTAATTAATTTATAAATTATTGTCGTCCCAACCGCACCACTAACTATACCACTTATATCTCCTATTACGTCATTACAAAAGTTTGAAACTTGCCCTGCATTTCTTACTAACTTTATTGCATATTTTGCTTCTTCTACTTTATTAGCTGCCATAGCATGAAAAGGCTTTTCTTTAGCACTTGTAACAGCAATACCAATTATATCGAAAAAAATTCCAATTAGAATTATAATAATTAAAATTATGAATGCCAATATTATATCTATATTCTTAATTAATCCTTCAGTGATTACACTAAATATCATAGCCATAATAAAAGTCCATAAAGTTACCAATATTATCCATTTTAAATTGTATTTATTTGAAAAACTACCTTCAGTTTTTTTACTCATTTATATTAGTTCCTCCATATTAAAATGTTATATAAAAAGCTGATAGCATTATGCTATCAGCTTTTTAAGTGGTAGTATATTAGGTAAATCTTACGGCTTAAGGTCCAGCAGGATTTCCCTGAAAGAAACTGTATGTCGCCATAACAGCGGTTTCCCTTTAATTCTATCACTACTATGTCACCATAAATAGAACTGGATTACCACTTAGTCCGCACTGTAATCCCCAATATACTTCTACCATGAACAGTCTAGGAGTTTTCCTCTACAACCAGTCTAATCCTTAGCCTCTTTTGCAATATTGGTTTCGATAACAAAATTTTCCCTACATGGGCCCTAAGTAAGAAAAATCGAACTTAATCATCCGCCAACATCACTCAAGGCAGGCTACTCTGCATGTTTATTTTCATATTTATACATACAGGTTTATCTTACCATATGGTAAGTCTCCACGAAAGTAGGGTCATCGCCTGCATGCCATTGCAGATCGCCCCATCTTTCTTACTCCCAATTTCGACCCCCGACTGGGCGTCGCGAGCCAAAACAAGGAACTTCATCGATATGCCCTTCGACGGATTTTTAGCCCCGCCCTCGGGATTAGCTGTGTTGACTAGAATACTGTACCACTTTGTTTAGTATAATAAATTATAGCATAATTTCTATAATTATTCAATCGTTTTTAATAATTTCTACCGATTAAGTAATTTGTTATTTTTTTGAAAAACTCTAGATTCTTATCCTTATAAAACTCTAAAACTTGAATAGCTTTTTTACTTAATTTGTCCACTTTTATTTTTGCCTCATCTTTATTGTTAAAACTTAGATAGGTCACTTTATTAATTAACTTATCCTCTTCTTCATCTAAAATATCATCCCTTATTTGATATGCTAAACCAAGATATAATCCAAATAATCTCATCCTTTCTGCGTCTTCCTCACATCCTCCACCTAATATAGTTCCTGCCACTAATGAAGCTTGGATAAGAGCAGCTGTTTTCGATTTATACATAAATAGCAATTTATCTTCATCCATTGTAATTTCATTAGATAATAAATCTACTACCTGTCCACCTATCATGCCAAAAACTCCAGAATATTTTGCTATTTCACTAATTGCCCATATATTTTTTTGATAATCATCAACAGTTTCTGAGTTTTTTAATGTAAAGTCCACCATTGTTTCAAAAGCTAAATTTAATAATCCATCACCTGAAAGAATTGCAATAGCTTCTCCATAGATTTTATGGTTTGTTAATTTTCCTCTTCTAAAATCATCGTCATCCATTGAAGGCAAATCATCATGGATTAATGAATAGGTATGTATCATCTCTATTGCTAACGCAAATGGAATAGAGTTTTTATACTCTCCTCCAAACATTTCACAGCTTTTTAACAATAATATAGGTCTTAACCTTTTACCACCTGTAAATAAGCTATAATTAATAGATTCATATACTTTTGATTGATATCCAGTCTTATTATTTAAAATATTATATAAATTTCTATCAATTATATCTTTAGTAGACTCTAGTTCTTCGTTTAGCAGCATTATTTTATACCTCCATATAAAAATCTTCTTCTATATTATTATCTTCATCCTTAAGCAATATCTTAACTTCCCCCTCCATACCCTTTAATAATCCGTTACAATAATTATATAAGGCTACCCCCCTTTTAAATTTTTCTAGAGAACTCTTTAAAGTTAAATCCTCACACGGCGGGTCTCGGGGTCCAGGAACGGCGACGGGGCTTCCTCGATCACCTTCTGATGGCGTCGCTGGATCGAGCACTCGCGCTCGCCGAGGTAGACGCAGTTGCCGTGGCCGTCGGCGAGGACCTGGATCTCGATATGCC
>NZ_DATHXO010000460.1:0-2895 GCF_035459645.1 Schnuerera sp. | reverse complement strand
TAACCAAGGGCTTTATTTCGATTTATATGTATTTTTCACTGCAGAACTAAGGAAAAATTTTTACAGAAGATGCCTCAATGCTAATAAATAGAAATAAATAACATATTTTTATAAAAATCCTTGACAAATAATTAAATGATTTATATAATATTATAAATATATATATTGAGCTATGAAGAGGACTAGTAGATTGAAAGATTCTTAAAGGAAGGAAGATTCACCGACTGAAAGATCTTCTAAGATTATTTCCATCGAACCCACCCTCTAAGCTGCAAGCGATAAAGTTTGTCCGTTGGCCAACGTTACAGGCTTTGAGAGAGTTAAGTAAATTTTCTTTGCTTAATTAATTTGGGTGGTACCGCGAATTACCTTCGTCCTAGTATGGGATGGGGGTTTTTTTATTTTCTAAGAAAGGAGTTGTAAAATTGACTTTAAACAATTTTAATATAAATAAAAATGTCTTGCTAAAGAAGGCAATACAAGATAAACATGTGCCAGATGATTTCTATTCAACAACAAACCATACCACTTTTATATGCCATAATAATAAGTGGATGAAAGTTAAAGATCAAAGAATGGATGCATTAATAGTAGTTAATGAACATGGAGCAGTATGCAAAAAATTAAGAAATATAAAATATGGTGATATGGTGGTATGTGGTGATACTGGTGTAAAGTTGATTACCGAGGACGATGATAAAAAAGATGATTCATTTAATTTCATGAATAATTTTGTATCTTCAGAAAGAAGAAATGATATGCTTATAAAGGATTTAGCATACGAATTATTCTATAATAATAAAAAGTTGACCTTAGTAGCAGGACCTGTCGTAGTTCACACTGGTGGTGACTATTACCTTTCAGAGTTAATCCGCCAAAATTATATATCTAGTTTGTTAACAGGAAATGCTCTTGCAGTCCACGACATAGAAAAAAACCTTTATGGTACTTCGTTAGGAGTCTGTGCTAAATCAGGAAAAGTAACTTCTAAAGGTTATAGAAACCATATGCGAGCTATAAACCATATTATGAAATATGGTTCTATAAAAAAAGCTGTTGAAGCCAAAGCTCTACATTCAGGTATTATATATGAATGTGTGATAAACGATGTACCCTTTGTTCTAGCAGGTAGTTTAAGAGATGATGGTCCATTGCCAGATACAATAACTGATATTATAAAAGCACAAGATATTTATAGTGAACATTTAAAAAAATCAGAAATAGTTCTAGTTCTTGGTACTATGCTTCATGGTATTGCCAGTGGCAATATGTTACCAGCTAAAACTAAAATGATATGTGTGGATATTAACTCTGCTGTGGTAACAAAACTAAGCGATAGAGGAAGTAGTCAAGCTATAGGTATGGTAACCGATGTAGGCTTATTTTTAAATCTATTGGCTAATGAAATAAATAACTTAAAAAGAAACTTAGGAACTAGGGTAGCAACCTAGTTCCTGTTTGTTTATTAGATTTAGAGTCTTGAATATATATTGAAGGTATATCATCCTTTTTCTTTTACCATTTACAATCATTTCTTAATCATATAAACTATATTTAAACACATTAAAATTATAACGGCGAGGTGATATTTTGAAAAATTTTAATAAGGTAATGGATGAATATGCAAAACTTTGTGTAGAAGTAGGTATTAATCTTCAAAAAGGGCAACCATTGGTTATCAATTCTCCAATTGAAGGGGTTGAGTTTGTAAGGTTAGTAGCAAAACATGCCTATGCACTTGGAGCTAAACAAGTCCATGTTAACTGGAATGATGAAGCTCTAACTAAGATGAAGTATGAAAATGCACCTATGGAAGTATTTGAAAACTTTCCTAAATGGTATGCTGACGGTTTAGAGGAGTTTGCTGAAGATGGGGCAGGTTTTTTATCCATATATTCACAAGATCCTGAATTACTAAAAGAGATAGATCCTAAAAAAATTGCTGCTCATAATAAATCCTCATCTATGACTTTAAAAGATTTTAGAAAATACACAATGAATGATGTTAATGCTTGGTGTGTAGTATCTATCCCTACGAAGGGCTGGGCAAAAAAGGTTTTCCCTGATGTATCAGAAGAAGAAGCCATGAAAAAACTTTGGGATGCAATTTTTAAGGCTACCCGTATGGATTTAGAAGATCCAGTTAAAGCTTGGCAAGATCATCTCAAAAATCTTGAAGAAAAGGTTAAGTTTTTAAACGAAAAGAAATTTAAAAAATTATATTATAAATCCTCCAATGGTACAGATTTAGAGGTAGAACTACCTGAAGGCCATATATGGGCTGGTGGTGGAGGTAAAAACTCTAAAGGGGTTTTCTTTGTAGCCAATATGCCTACAGAAGAAGTATTTACCATGCCATTAAAAACTGGTGTTAACGGAGTGGTTCACAGTACAAAGCCACTAAACTATGGAGGAAACTTAATCGATAATTTCGAGCTAACCTTTAAAAATGGTAAAGTAGTGGCTTTTAAAGCAGAACAAGGCTATGAAGTATTGAAGGATTTATTATCTTTAGATGAAGGTGCCAAACATTTAGGAGAAGTAGCTTTAGTTCCTTATGATTCTCCAATATCTCAATCAAATATTTTATTCTTGAATACTCTATTTGATGAAAATGCTTCCTGTCATTTTGCCTTTGGTAAAGCTTATCCAACCAATATAAAAGGTGGAGAAAATATGACTGATGAGGAATTAGCAAAAGCTGGAGTAAATGATTCTTTAACTCATGTAGACTTTATGGTAGGTTACAAAGATTTAAATATAATTGGCGAAACTAAAGACGGAGAAAAAATTCAAGTCTTCCAGAATGGAAACTGGGCTTTTTAGTATAATAAAAGTAGCGGAAATTACTCCGCTACTTTTAATTAAACGCTTTTGTCCTTTTCAATGCTCCAT
>NZ_DATHXO010000459.1:0-3967 GCF_035459645.1 Schnuerera sp. | reverse complement strand
TAAAGATGAAGAAGATAGAAAGGCTAGAGTAGAAAAAGCTTTATTGGATGTTGGGCTACTCCCAGAATTTGCTAGTCGTTTTCCTCATGAATTTTCAGGGGGACAAAGACAAAGGATTGGAGTTGCTAGGGCGTTAATTATGGAACCAGAGTTTATAATTGCCGATGAACCTATATCTGCTTTAGATGTTTCTATTAGAGCACAAGTTTTAAATTTGTTAGCCAAACTTCAAAAGCAAAAGAACTTAACTTATTTATTTATAGCTCACGATCTATCAGTAGTAAGATTTATTACAGATAGATTAGCAGTAATTCATAAAGGCAAAATAGTAGAACTAGCCGAAACTGAAAAATTATTTAACAATCCTTTGCATCCTTATACTAGAGCATTGCTATCTGCTATTCCCTTACCAGATCCAATCAAAGAGAAACAGAAAGTATTAAAAATCTATGATCCAAACTGTCATAATTATGATGAAAATCCTCCTAAATGGATAGAAATAGAAACAGGTCATTTTATATTGGCTAATGATGAAGAAATAGAAGACTATATAAAAAGGTTAAACAAAATTTAATGGAGGGATATGATGAGGAAATTAGCTATTATTAAAGAAACCATAGGACCTTTAAAGCAGAAAATCGGATTCGAAAAGGAAGCTGTAGATGAATCTATCTTTGGAAGATTAGTTACCATATTAAAGGAAGAGAAGAATAATTGGTATTATGTAGAGACTGATTATAGATATAAAGGATTTATTCATGGTGATTATTTATTAATAGATAATAATAAAGCAGAAAAATGGGATAGAGAAGCTAATTATGTAATAACTTGGGGCATTGTAGATGTAATGAAAAAGCCAAAATATCAAAGTTATAGCATTAAACTTTTAACAAGGGGAGCAATAATAAAATTGACTGGTAGGATTAATAAAAATTGGTTAGAAGTTATTTTGCCAACCGAAGAAAAAGGATGGATTAGAAAGGAGTTAATAGGAAAGAGAACTAGACAGGATATAGATATGAAAGAAAGTAGTCTACGCAAAAAAATAGTAAAAACAGCTCTTACATATTTAGGTACTCAATATAGATGGGGTGGGAAAACCCCTTTAGGCATTGATTGTTCTGGGCTTACCTCCATATCATATTTAATCAATGGTATCATTATATATAGGGACTCCCAAATAAAAGAAGAATTTGGAATGAAAAGAATATCTAGAGATGAAATGGGACTAGGAGATCTGCTATATTGGCCTGGTCATGTAGCCATGTATATTGGAAAGGATAGATATATCCACTCCACTGGGGCTGCAGGAGGAGTGGTAATCAATAGTTTAAATCCTGAACATAAGGACTATAGAGAAGATTTAGCAGATATAAAAGAAATAGGGACTGTGTTTTAGACCTGCTTTTAGTAGCAGGTTTTTTGTATTTTTGCATCAATATTGAAAAATAAGAGATACTATAATAAAATTAAATTAATATAGTAAGGAAAAGAGGATAGTATGAAGAATTTATATTTATATATATTGTTAGGATTAATTATTATTTTAACTGGTTGTACTAATAGAGAGGAACTTTCAGATAAAAACAGCCAACAAGAATATTTACCAGATAAAGAAACAAAGCCAGTAGAAGAAGTAGAGGATAAAGATGAGATTCAAGATATAATAGATAATATGACTTTAGAAGAAAAAATAGGTCAGTTAATGGTAGTGGGATTAAATGGAAATACAATAGATGATCACACTTTGGTAATGCTGAAAAAATATCACATAGGTGGATTTGTTTTATTTAAATATAATATTTCAAATGTAAATCAAACTCTAGAATTATTAAATGATTTAAAAAGAGCTAATTCTACAAATCCAATACCTTTGTTTTTATCTATAGATGAAGAAGGAGGTAAGGTATCAAGGCTTCCTGATTCTTTTTTAAAACTTCCACCAGCTAAAAAAATAGGAGATATAAATGATAAGGATATTTCATTAGAATATGGTAAAATAATAGGAAAGCGATTAAAATCTTTAGGATTTAATATGAACTTTGGACCAGTATTGGATGTAAACTCTAATCCTAAAAATCCAGTAATAGGAGATAGGGCTTTTGGTTCTACAACAGAAACAGTAATAGGTAATGGAATATTAGTTATGAATGGAACAAGGTCGGAAAATATTATTTCTGTTGTAAAGCATTTTCCAGGCCATGGAGATACCAATACAGACTCTCATAAAGATCTACCCGTTATAAATAAAGAATTAAAAGAATTGAAAGAACTTGAATTAGCTCCATTCATAAAAGGGATAGAACAAGAGACAGATGGTATAATGATAGGGCATATACTTTTTCCTAAATTAGATAATAAATATCCTGCTACTATGTCAATAGAGGTTATTACAAAATTGCTTAGAGAAAGACTATCCTATGAAGGACTAATAATATCTGACGATATGACTATGGGTGCCATAATAAAAAACTATAATATAGAAGAAGCAGCGGTAGAATTTTTAAAAGCGGGAGGTGATCTATTATTAATATGTCATGGTTATGAAAATCAGATAAAAATAATTGAAAAAATAAAAGAAGAAATTGAAAAAGGTACTATTTTAAAAGAAGAATTAGATGAAAAGTTATATAGAATTTTAAAATTAAAAGATAAATACAATTTGAAAGATAACTTAATTGATGAAATAGATATAGATTCAATAAATTTTGAGACGGAAGAATTATTAAATAGAATATACAGATGAAATAGAAAGGGTTGATATTTTGCCATATAAAAATATTTTAGAAAGAGCCGGTGATAGAGTCATGTCTATGGCTGAGCTAATGGAAGACAATAGTTTTAAAAAGATACCAAGAAATAAAATTGAGTATTTTATAGATGAATCCATAAATATAGGAAATGAAACAGCTAATAATTTTTTAAATAAATATAGCTCTATAGAAGGAATTTGTGAACATAAAAAGATTGAAATTAAAATAGAAACTGAAGAGTATGATTTTGAAACCGTAAGACTAAGGGGAGAATATAAGGAAGGTAAAGAAAAGATAATAATGTATAAAAGATCTATGAAAAGAATGGAAGAAGCATATAAAAAATTAGGAATGGATTTTTTAAATTATGATAATATCTACAAAATATTGTTGGCTCATGAATTATTCCACTATATAGAATCAAAAGAAATAGGAAAGATTTATGAAAAACTGGAACAGATATATGTAATCAAATTAGGACCTTTAAAAAGATTATTTCCTATACAAAAGACTAGTGATATTGGAGCGAATGTATTTGTAAAACATGTTTTAGATTTATCTTTTAATCCTAAAATTCTTAATTATCTTTACTTTTGGGGTTCAGGTCTTGTAGATAAGAATAGAATATTGAATTATTTAGATGAGCTAGATGAGAATTTAATGTATCTAAGTTAGTAATCTTTACAGTCAAGGAGGTATTTAGATGAAAAAAGTTGTAGGAATTGATTTAGGTGGTACTAGTATTTATGGTGGTCTTATTAATGAAAAAGGTGAAATATTGACAAAAGTTAGTAAAGACACAGGATCACAAGGTGGGAGAAAAATTGTTTTAAATAAAATAAAAGAAACAATAAAAGAACTAATAAAGGATATAAATGTGGAAGCTATAGGATTAGGTTCTCCTGGTTTTATAGATGTAACCCAAGGTAGAGTATTAACTATAGGCGGGAATATAAAGGATTGGGCAGGAACTAATATAAAAGAAGAATTGTCTGTAGAGTTTAAAAAAATCCCAATATTTATAGGAAATGATGCCAATGTAGCAGCTATTTGTGAAGAATGGTTAGGAGCAGCTAAAGGATTAGATAGTTTTATTATGTTGACTTTAGGTACAGGAGTTGGAGGTGCTATTTTTTCTAAAGAATTTGGCATTTGGCATGGTAAGAATTCCCAAGGAGCAGAATTGGGACATGCTATCCTTTATCCTAATGGTA
>NZ_DATHXO010000458.1:0-4110 GCF_035459645.1 Schnuerera sp. | reverse complement strand
AATTATAAAGGTAGCTTCATCTGTTGGCAAAAACAAACATGACCACAAACAAGGGTTTTTAATGGATAACTACCTTAAAAATAAAGAAAAGCATGCAAAAAAATTTCAAAATGATATAGATAGATCAAAATTGTTTTTCGTAGTTAAAAAGCGAGATAAGATACTCGGGTTCCTATTAGCATATACTAAAGAACAATGGCTTGATATTGAGCCTAATTGGATTTTTGATACCAAATGGAAAGATGATTTTAATAAAGATACACTAAAAAAGTTTGTTATATTAGAAAAAATTGCAGTAAAATCTAATTTAACAGGTAATGGCATAGGTAGCGAATTATTTAAAAAGTTTAGGAAGGAAGCTTTAAATCTGGGAATTACAAATATGTTTTCAGAAACTATACTAGCACCTAAACCTAACTTTGCCTCAATGGAATTTGCTATGAAACAAAAATATAAATTAGCAGGAATTAGATATGAAAATTTCCACGAAAAATTATATACTACAATAATTTATCATAGAAAATTATAAAGAAGTCTATAAAAATATCCATATAAAAATTCTGTCCTCCTAAATAATTGAATTTGTTTAGGAGGACTTTCATATTATATAATTATTTAGTGTATTTATCGGCTATTGATGAAGCAGCATAAGAATTCGGCTTCGTTTCACAGCCAAATCCGCAAGCCTTTATCCATCCTACAATTTCTGGTATTAGTTTGGATGTTTGTCCTTTTTTGCCAGCATCTACATGGATATTGATTCCAAAGTCTATACCTTCATTTTGTAATGTTTCAGAAAGTTTAGTTGCTATATCTAAACTAGTACTCGTTTCAAAAAAAAGTTTCTGACTTATATTATTTATCCTTTTAACAGATTTAATATCATAGAAAAATATACCACCACTTCCTAGTCTATGAACGGCTACAACAATAACTGTTTTAGTATAATGAAAATTTTGACTATCTGTTCCTACGGAAATATTATATATACTATCAGGAGATTTCTCTATGAAATTTTTGATTATTTCTATCATTTTTTCATAAGATATTTTACCATAAGTTGGACTATACATTATTTCCCTTCTTTCTATGATCCATGTCTAATTATATAGACTTTTAATATTATCATTTGTAAAATTTCTATAATTTATATAATTCCTTAATAGTTTATTGTTATACTCATAATATTCGATAAAAATTTATTTTTTCCTTCTTTTAAATAAAACAATCTACTTAAAGAGAACAACTACATACCTACATTTTTAAAACCACTTCCCTGTACTTCTACCACATCATTTATAGTAAAGAAAGCAGATGGGTCTATTTCCTCTACTATATTTTTCAACGTTGCAGTCTCTCTAGAAGTAACAATACAATATATAACTTTTTTGTCTTCATTTGTATATCCTCCCATACCCTCTAGAAAAGTAACCCCTCTGTGCAATTTTGTAATTATGGCATTTGCTACTTCCTCTGATTTTTCTGATACTATTATTATATTTTTCTTTACATTGAATCCAGTTTGAACTTTATCCAATATCCTATATCCTATATACATGCCAATTAATGTATACATGGCAGATTTATATCCAAATAGTAATGATGAAAGAGATATAATTACTGTATTCACCGCCATTAACCCAGAACCAATATTTACATTATATTTTATCCTTAAAATTGCTGCTATTATATCGAACCCACCCTGAGAAACTCTATTTCGGAACATTAACCCCATACCAATGCCATTAAATACTCCCCCAAATACTGAAGCCAATAGAATATCATCTATTATAAAATACTCACCAATTCCATTAGTTATAGTCAATAAAAATGATAAAACTAACATAGATATAAATCCGTATATAGCAAATTCCCTATCAATCATTTTAGTACCTATTACAAATATAGGAATATTGATCAAAAATACAGATATACCAGCAGGAAGAGTTGTCAGATACTGTATTATTATTGCTAAGCCACCTACTCCACCACTTAAAAGTTTATTAGGTATAAAGAATACGTTAAAAGCTATAGAACAAAGAAAATTTCCTATTATAATAAATATTAATTTTTGTAATAACCCTTTCATATCTTTAGATTTAAAACTTTTTGCAAATTTCTTAGCCATTTTTATCTCCTTTACATATGATAATATATTTTTACTTAGGTATTATAATATTATAATAACATTTTTTTCGTAAATTGTATAAAAAAAAAGAGCCAAAGCTCTTCATAAGAAAAAATTCACAATTCACAATTATTTAGAAAATAAACTACTTTTTGAAGCAATTACAAACCACTTTACTATATATTGTGCTTTGTGCATTTAATTTATTTATATAAATGACATGCTACAAAATGGTCTTTCTCTATCTCATTTAGTTTTGGAACGACTTCTTTACAAATATCCTTAGCATATCTACATCTTGTTCTAAATTTACATCCAGAAGGTATGTCTACAGGACTAGGCACTTCTCCATCTAGCTTTATAACTTCCTTATTATCCTCTACATGGGGATCAGGAATAGGAATTGCAGATGTCAAAGCTTGAGTATATGGGTGAAGTGGCTTTGAATATAGTTTTTCATTTGGTGCCATCTCAACCATTGAACCTAGATACATTACACCTATTGTATCTGAAATATGCTTTACCATAGATAAATCGTGAGATATAAATAAATATGTTAAGCCCATTTCCCTTTGTAACTTGATCAACAAATTGACAATTTGTGCCTGAATAGATACATCAAGAGCTGATATAGGTTCGTCACACATTATAAAATCAGGCTCTACCGCCAAGGCTCTTGCTATGCCAATTCTTTGTCTTTGACCGCCGGAAAGCTCATGGGCAAATCTGGAGCCATGTTCATGATTTAGTCCAACAATACTTAAAAGTCTATTTATTTTTTCTCTTCTTTCAGCATTACTATAATTAAAATGCACATCCATACCTTCACCTACAATTTCAGCAACGGTCATCCTAGGATCTAAAGAAGCATATGGGTCCTGAAATATTATCTGCGCTCTTTTCTTAAACTTTAACTTCTTTTTACCAGACAAAGATTGTACATCTTCTCCATCAAAATATACTTTGCCATCAGTTGGCTTATAAAGACCTACTACAGTTCTTCCACAAGTTGTTTTACCGCAACCAGACTCACCAACCAAACCAAAAGTTTCTCCTCTTTTTATATTAAAAGTTACATCATCTACTGCCTTTAACATCTTGTTTTTTCCTACTGGGAAATATTTTTTTAAGTTTACAATGTCTATTAAATTGTCGTTTTTCATTTTATCTCACCTCCAGTTCCTATAGGTCTATTAACTTTAGGTGCATTTGGATGTTGCAACCAACAGTTTAATTTATGTGTATCGGAAAGGCTTGTTTCTTCTGGAGATCTTTCTAAACATATTTCCATTGCATATTCACATCTGGAAGCAAAAGGGCATCCTTTTAATGGCAATATTAAATCAGGTGGTGTACCTTTTAATGTATAAAGCTCCTCTTTGCTTTTAGTATCTAAACGTGGCACTGATTGTAGTAAAGCCCATGTATATGGATGCATACTATCATAAAATATTTCATCTCTAGAACCTCTTTCCAGTACTTGTCCAGCATACATTACCTGTACTTTATCAGCAAAATTTGCAACTACCCCTAAATCATGCGTTACTAATATTATTGCAGTATCAAACTTATCTTTTAATTCATTTAATAAATCCATTATCTGAGCTTGTATAGTAACATCAAGAGCAGTTGTAGGCTCATCAGCTATTAAAATCTTTGGATTACAAGACAAAGCTATAGCTATCATTACCCTTTGTCTCATTCCTCCAGAAAGTTGATGAGGATAATCATTTACCCTATCCTTGGCATTAGGTATGTTTACAAGCTCTAACAACCTAATAGCCTCTTTTTTTGCCGCTTCCTTTTTCAATTTTCTATGAATTTTTAATGCTTCCATTATTTGTTTTCCTATAGTCATTGTAGGATTTAGAGAAGTCATAGGGTCCTGAAATATCATACTTACATCCTCTCCCCTATAGGACATAAGCCTTTTTTTAGGCATTGTTACTACATCTTCTTTTCCATTATATATTATCTTAGAC
>NZ_DATHXO010000457.1:0-8821 GCF_035459645.1 Schnuerera sp. | reverse complement strand
GAACCAATATATTAACTTATTTGTTGAAGAATCAAAAGAACATTTACAAAATATGAATGAAGCTTTATTGGAATTGGAAAAGGATAAAACAAATACATCTTTGATTAATGAACTTTTTAGGGTTGCTCACACTTTGAAAGGTATGTCAGGTACTATGGGATTTGTCAATATGGCAAATTTAACTCATGAGATGGAAAATGTACTTGAAGGTATTAGAAGTAACGAGATTGAATTAAACGAAGATGTAATTGATATTGTATTTGAATGTTTTGATGCGTTAGATCATGCTGTCAATCACATTGCTTCTAACGAAGAAGAAAGTAATGAGGAATATAAAAAACTTATTGAAAAATTAAGTGCTATTTCGGATGAAGACAGCACCATAGAAAATGAAGATAGTCTTAGTAAGGGCAACAGTTTTGTTCTAAACGAATATGTGTTAAATATTGCAAAAAAAGCTAAAAAAGAAGGATTAAACATATTTAATATTGAGATTAAATTAAGTGCAAAGTGTATGCTTAAATCAGCTAGAGCTTTTATTATTTTTAATACATTAGAGTCTTTAGGCGACATTATCCATTCTAATCCTTCTGTTGAAGATATAGAAGATGAAAAGTTTGATCTTGATTTCTCACTGATTTTTATCTCTAAGACTGATAAAAATAAACTAAAAGATGAATTAAATAGTATATCAGAAATAGACGAGATTAATATATCTATATTAGAAGCTTTAGATGCTATTAATGAGGGACAAGATTTAATTGAAGAAACTGAAAATTTAAGGAAGGAAGTAAAACAACTAACAAAGACTGGTAATAAAACTAATACATCTAATAGGGATAATAGAATAGGTAAAACAGTAAGGGTAGATATTGATCGGTTAGATACTTTAATGAATCTAGTAAGTGAACTAATAATAATTAAAACTAGAATGGATGAATTAAGCAATATATCAAATAAAGAGAACATGACTGAAGCTATTGAATATCTAGAAAGAATCACTACAAGCCTACATGATGCAGTTATGAAAGTACGCATGGTACCAATAGAAAGGGTTTTTAATAGATTCCCACGAATGGTAAGAGATCTATCTAAAGAATTGAATAAGGAAATCAATCTGCAAATGTATGGGGAAGATACTGAAGTAGATAGGACTGTCATTGATGAAATTGGTGATCCACTAATTCATATTATAAGGAACTCTATTGATCATGGGATAGAAACTCCAGAAAATAGAAAGAATCAAGGGAAACTTAAAGAAGGAAATGTCATTTTAAAGGCTTATCCGGATGGAAATAACGTTGTTATAGAAGTTATTGATGATGGTAAAGGAATTGATGTTGAAGCTGTTAAAAATAAAGCTATTGAAAAGGGATTAATTACCACCGGAGAGGCAGAAATATTTTCTGAAGAGGAAATTAAAACTTTATTGTTCCAGCCAGGTTTTAGTACTTCTGAAGAGATTTCTGATGTTTCAGGTCGCGGAGTAGGCTTAGATGTAGTAAAAAGCAAAATTGAGTCTATTAATGGCTCTATCGAAATAGACAGTCAAATCAATATGGGTACAAAATTTACTATAAGGATTCCTCTAACCTTGGCAATAATACAAGCCCTTTTAATAAAATTAGAGGATGAAATATATGCTATACCATTAAGTTCTGTTACCGAAATAACTAGTGTAAATAAAGATAGTATTAGAAACATTCAAGGTCAAGATATTATGCTTTATAGGGGAAAGACCATACCAATGGTAAAATTACATAGACTAATGGAACTAGAATTTGATGATCTTGATGATGAATATTTAGTTGTAGTAATTAGAAAAGGAGAAAAGCAAGCTGCTTTGTTGGTAGATAATTTAATTGGTCAGCAAGAAATAGTTATAAAACCATTGGGTAAGTATTTATCAAATATAAAATATTTGTCAGGAGCAACAATACTAGGAAATGGTAATGTCTCTTTAATATTAGATATTAATACCATAATTTAAAAAAAGGAGGTCCTTAAATGTCTTCTGATGGAGAAACAAAATATGTGATTTTTAAGCTAAATGAAGAGTATTATGGTATACCTATAACTAATGTTTTGTCCATTGAAAAAGTAAGTGAAACTACTAGGATACCAAATGCACCTAAATACATAGATGGAGTCATTAACCTAAGAGGTGAAGTAATTCCTATCCTCAATTTAAAATCAAAATTAGGAATGGAAGGTGATGATTTAACCAAAAATTCCAGAGTTATTGTTGTAATGGAAAATGAAATAGTCGCTGGACTAGTTGTTGATTCATCTTCAGAAGTACTAGAAATCAATAAAGAAAACATAGACAAACCTCCCACTTCTGAAGATAATCAGTATGTTGAATATCTTAGTGGAATAGGTAAAGCTGCAGATAGATTGATTATATTGTTGAATTTAAATAGAATATTAGAATACTAAGGGAGTATAGGATTATGGATGTTGACAATTTGAATAATATTATGATAGATGTATTGAAAGAAATTGGAAATATAGGTTCTGGTAATGCAGTAACAGCACTAGCTAATATGTTAGCAAAACGTGTTGATATGAAAGTACCAAAAGTACGTATTATGGATTTTAAAGATGTAGCAGAAGTTTTAGGTGGAGAAGAAGAATTAGTTGCCGGAATATACCTGAATTTAGGTAGCGATGTAGAAGGAAATATTATGTTCATATTGGGATTAGAATCTGCTCTAAATTTAACAAATATGCTATTAGGTAGGGAAGATGAAGAATTAGATGATATTGCCATGTCAGCCCTATCAGAAGTAGGAAATATACTAGCTTCTTCTTATGTTAATTCGTTAAGTGCATTAACTAATCTGAAAATATCGGTATCTATTCCATCTTTAGCAATAGATATGGCAGGAGCAATACTATCTGTACCAGCAATTCAATTTGGTTTGATTGCAGACCAAGTTTTGTTTATAGAGACAGTTTTTGAAGAAGGAAATAACTTTGTCCAAGGAAATTTATTTTTATTACCTGATATGAATTCCTTTGAAAAAATACTATCTAGTTTAGGAGTCATGTAATATGAAAACTATTAAAGTAGGTATGGCAGATTTAAACATAGTAAAACATCCTGGTATTTTGACAACTTTAGGGTTAGGTTCCTGCGTAGGTATAGCGTTATATGATAAATACAATAAAATTGCTGGATTAGCTCATGTTATGTTACCCTCTAGTAAAGAAATAAAAAATAATGAAAATAAATCAAAATTTGTAGATACTGGAATTGAGTTACTTATAGAAAAAATGATAAAAGAAGGAGCTAACAAAAAAAACTTAACTGCAAAAATAGCAGGAGGTTCTCAAATGTTTTCTTTTAATAATAATAGCAGTATTTTAAAAATAGGAGAAAGAAATATAATAGCTACAAAGAAAAAATTAAAAGAATTAAATATAAAAATCTTATCTGAGGACACAGGGGGAAACTATGGTAGAACCATAGAGTTAAATACAGAAGATGGTTCTTTATTGGTGAAAACTATTGGACATGGAGTTAAAATTATTTGATATTCCGTAGGGGGGTATCTATTATGAAAACAGATGAATTATGGCAAAAATATGCAGTAACTAAAGATAGAACCATAAAACAGTTGCTAATAGAAGAATATGTAAGCCTTGTTAAGATAGTTGCTGGTAGAATGTATAATTTCTATGGCAGTAAAATAGAATATGAAGATCTAGTTAGCTTTGGAGTTATTGGCTTAATAGACAGTATTGAACGATTTGATTTAAGTAAAAATATTAAGTTTGAAACTTATGCACAAATAAGAATAAAAGGCACTATTATTGATAATATAAGAAAATTAGATTGGATCCCTAGAACTTTAAGAAAAAAATCAAAAGAAATACAAAATGGAATGGTTAACTTAGAAAATAAACTAGGAAGGACGCCATCAAATAAAGAATTGTCTGATTTTTTGAACATTTCGATACAAGAGCTAGAGTCTGCTCTTGCTGATATTTCAAATTTTAATGTAGCTTCATTGGAGGACTTACTTGTAAATAAGGGAGAATATTATATTGATAATGATAAAAAAAGAAATGCACCAGAGAATATTTATGAAAAAAAGGAAATTAAAGAAACATTAGGTCGAATAATAAATGGATTACAAGAAAATGAAAAAACAGTTATTTCTCTATACTATTATGAAGAGTTAACTTACAAGGAAATTGGACATATTATGGAATTATCGGAGTCTAGAATTTCTCAAATACATAGTAAGGCTATTTTAAATATAAAAAATAAATTGATAAAACTAGGTATTTATGAGAATTAATTAGGAGGCATAATTATGTATAAGATTTCTCCAAATATATTAATCGAAATTTCTAAAGATGGTTTAAAAGGATATATTACATTACTTGAAGTAGAAAACCAAGAACTAGACAGTAATAGAGACACTAATAACTTAAAATCTAATAAAAAACCAATATCAAAGATTATTGAAGAAATAAGGGAAATATTAAAAATAGGTTTAAAGGAAAAAGAATTGAGATTAATATTGTCAAATCAATATTATAACAACAAAGTCTGTATTGCTGAAGGGATATTACCAGTCAATGGTAAAGATGGATATATTAAATATAATTTTGATTTAGAAAAAAAACTAGTCCCTAAAATATTAGATGATGGAACTGTCAATTACAGAGAATTAAATATAGTAAATAATGTCAACAAAGGTGATATATTAGCTGAATTAATACCTCCAAAGGAAGGTAAGTCTGGATATAAAGTTACTGGTCAAGTTATTCCATATAAAAAAGGTAAAACCCCAGTTTTAAGATACGGAAAAAATGTAAGGCTTTTAGATAATGGATTAGCTTTGGTTGCTAATAAAGATGGCCTTGTAAAATTAAAAGATAGAAGAGTTATTGTACTAGATGTTTTTGAAGTAGATAATGTTGACAATAAAGTTGGTAATATTTATTTTAACGGGACAGTTCTAGTAAGGGGAAGTGTTTTGAATGGATTCCAAGTTAAAGCTGATGGAGATGTAAGCGTAAAAGGCGTTATAGAAGGTGGATATATCGAAAATACTGGAGATATTGTAGTTCGTCAAGGCATACAAGGATATAATAGGTTAACAATTAAAACTAATGGCAGTGTTACTACTAAATTTATTGAAAATGCAATAATAAATTCAGGAAGAAATGTTACTGCAGAAGCTATTATGCACAGCCATGTATTTAGTAAGGATAATATAGTTCTTATTGGTAGAAGAGGACTAATAGTCGGTGGAATTTGCCGTGCCGGTAAGGAAATACATGCAAAAACAATAGGCTCCTCAATGGCAACCAAAACTATATTAGAGGTAGGTATAGATCCAGAGATAAAAGAAAAAAATGAAATGTTAAAAAAATCTATTTCTGAAATAGAAGATAACTTAGATAAAGTTATTAAATCGCTAAATCTACTGGACAAGCTTAAGAAGGTTAATAGATTGGATGAAAATAAATCTCAATTATATTTTAAGTTATTAAGAACTAAAAATAGTTTGCTTGATGAACTATCTCAACTAAATGAAAAATATCAAATTACTAAAGATAAAATTGATAATCTTACAAAGGGGCGCATTAAAGTTATTGACACTATATATCCAGGGGTAAGAATAGTTATAGGTAATAGCACCATGACTATTAGGGATGAAATGAAAAAATGTACTTTTTACAGAGATGAGGGAGAAATTAGAGTAGGTCCATATTAGGAGTGATTTAAAATGTCAATTAGACCTGTTGACTATACAAATTTAATCTCTAAATCTCAAGAAATATCAAAAATAAGGCAAGTGGAGAATGATAAAGCTAAAGTACATCTAGAACAAGGGTTTGCTCAACATAAGAAACAGATTGAGAAAAATATAAAAAAGGTTAGGGACACAAACAAAAGTGAAAATTTAATAATAGATAGGGACAAAAAGAAAGGGTCGGAAAATAATAAAGATGGAAAAAAAAATAAAAAAGAAAAGAAAAAAGGTAAAAGACATGACAAATCTGACATAGGTAATAATATAGATATAAAAATTTAAGTAGGTGTGCATATGTTATCAATTGTTCTTAATGTTATAGGTCTATTATGTATATTAATTTCTTTAATATTAATCACTAAAATTAATAAAAAAGAAAAGGATATCTATAATGAAATATTAGTGATTCATGAGGATATAAAGTATTATTCCCATGTTATCGAAGATACTTTAAATAATTTTGATGATTTAATCGAAACTAGTTTGCACAAATTTACAGTTTTACAAAAAGATAGACAAAAAAATGTTAATAAAGAAGAACTGATGAAAAAAACCCATGAAAACAAAAATAACTTGCTAGATAAGTCAACAAATGAAAATATCCATAATGAAGAATTGAATAGAAAAATTTTTCAATTGAAGAATTTAGGTTTATCTAACGAAGAAATTGCAAAAAAACTAAATAAAGGTATTAGAGAAGTGGATATTATAATAAAAATGTGGCCTAATATTTATAAGGAAAATGTCTATACACATATTAAAAAATATTAATCAGAAAATATTGATTAATAATACTGTATGTGTTATACTACTAAAGTGATTACACACATCTTTTGATGTTTAAGGTTGTGCCTTTATAGGTTCCTTAAACATATGAAGAAGATGGAGGAATAAAACATGGAGGTGAATTGAAAATGTCAGTTATTACAATGAAAAGTTTGTTAGAAGCAGGGGTTCATTTTGGCCATCAAACAAGAAGATGGAATCCAAAAATGGCAGAATATATTTTTACAGAAAGAAATGGAATTTACATTATTGACCTTCAAAGAACAGTTAAACTGGTTGAAGAAGCTTATAATTTTGTAAAAGAAGTAGCTGCTGAAGATGGAGAAATTCTTTTTGTTGGTACTAAAAAACAAGCTCAAGAAGCCATTGAAGCTGAGGCAACAAGATGTGGAATGCATTATGTAAACCAAAGATGGTTAGGCGGAATGTTGACTAATTACAAAACCATTAGGAAAAGAATTGATAGGCTTCATGAATTGGGACAAATGGAAGAAGAAGGAATATTTGATGTTTTACCTAAGAAAGAAGTAATACAATTAAATCATGAGAGAGAAAGACTCGAAAAATTCTTAGGTGGAATTAAAAACATGAATAAAACTCCAGATGCTATATTTGTAGTTGATCCTAGAAAAGAAAGAATTGCTGTAAATGAAGCAAGAATATTAGGAATCCCAGTTATTGCTATTGTTGATACAAACTGTGATCCAGATGAAATAGATTATATTATACCTGGAAATGATGATGCAATTAGAGCTGTAAAATTATTAACAGAAACTATGGCTAATGCTGTTTTAGAAGGAAAACAAGGTGAACAGATAATAGACGTAGAAGAATAAAGGAAGGGTAAGGGTATAAAGGGTTGTATTCCTTTACGCTCTTACCATTTTTAACAATAGAGGAGGGTTAGAATGAGTATAAGTGCTACGCAAGTTAAAGAATTAAGAGAAAAAACTGGAGCAGGAATGCTTGATTGTAAGAAGGCATTAGTTGAAACAAATGGAGATTTGGAAAAAGCTGTTGTTTTATTAAGAGAAAAAGGATTATCTCAAGCTGCTAAGAAATCTGGTAGAATTGCTGCAGAAGGATTAATTGATGCCTACATTCACGGTGGAAGAATTGGAGTTTTAATTGAAATCAATTCAGAAACTGATTTCGTATCCAAAACTGATGAATTTAAAGAATTTGTTAGGAATATGGCTATGCAAGTAGCTGCTTCAAATCCCAAATATGTAAGTATAGAGGATGTTCCAGAAGAAGAAGTTGAAAAGGAAAAAGAAATTCTTATACATCAAGTGGTAAATGAAGGTAAGCCAGAACACGTAGCGTCTAAAATTGTTGAAGGAAGACTCGGAAAGTTTTATGAACAAATTTGCCTTCTAGAACAACCATATATCAGAGAGCCTAGTATTAAGGTTAAAGATCTACTGAATGAAAAAATTGCTAAAATTGGTGAAAATATAAAAATTAGAAGATTTGTTAGATATGAAGTGGGAGAAGGTTTAGAAAAAAGAGAAGAAAACTTTGCGGAAGAAGTAGCAAAACAAATGAATTCATAATTAAATGGAGAACACATGTTGTTCTCCATTTAAATAAAATTCTAGCTGTTTGACATATTGAATAATGGGAGGTTTTGTATGACGGAACCAATTTTTAAAAGGATTATTTTAAAATTAAGCGGTGAGGCGTTATCCGGAGATAAAGGCTATGGAATAGATATCGATACAGTAAATAGAATTTCAAAAGAAATAAAAGGATTACAAGAACTTGGTGTAGAGATAGCTATAGTAGTTGGTGGTGGTAATTTTTGGAGAGGTAGACAGGCTACAGATATGGATAGGACAACTTCAGATTATATGGGAATGCTTGGGACGGTTATAAATAGCCTTGCTCTTCAAGATGCATTAGAAAATTTCGGTGTTATAACTAGGGTACAAACTGCTATTGAAATGAGACAAATTGCAGAACCTTATATTAGAAGAAGGGCAATACGACATCTAGAAAAAGGAAGGGTGGTTATTTTTGCTGCAGGTTCCGGAAATCCTTATTTTTCAACTGATACAACTGCAGCGTTAAGGGCTGCAGAAATAGAAGCAGAGGTTATATTATTGGCTAAAAAAGGAGTGGATGGAGTTTATGACTCTGACCCATATATTAACACATCTGCTAAAAAATTTGATAAGTTGAGGTACATAGACATATTAAATATGGGATTAGGAATTATGGACTCTACAGCAACTTCTTTATGCATGGATAATAGC
>NZ_DATHXO010000456.1:0-2018 GCF_035459645.1 Schnuerera sp. | reverse complement strand
ATTAGATATGGTAGCTTCGGGTAGAACAAAAGAAGAAATAGTAGAATATTTAGAAAACAAGAAGAATGACATGAATGTATACCTTACAGTAGATACATTGGAATATTTAAGAAGGGGCGGTAGACTTTCAGGAGTCCAATCAGCTATAGGACAAGTATTAAACATTAAACCTGTTATTCAATTGAAAGATGGTAAACTTAAGCTATTAGAAAAAGTGCGTGGAAAGAATAAAGCTATAAAAACTATTAGTAATAAGATTCCTGAGGATGTAGAAAAAATAAGTATATGCCATATTTCAACTCATGAAGAAGCTTTGAAATTAAAGAAAAACTTACAGGACAAATTTCCAGAAGCTATTATTTCCATAGATGTACTAGGTCCTGTTATAGGGTGTCATCTAGGACCTAAAGCTATGGGGTTATGTTTTTATTAGACTATATATCCATTTAGATCATTAGTATGATATAATTATATCAAAAGATTATTCTAAAATTAGTGGAGGTGTTTAATATGAGAAAAATTTTAGTAACAGGTGCATTAGGTCAAATTGGCTCTGAGCTTACTATGGGCTTAAGGAAAACCTATGGCAATGATAATGTTATAGCTAGTAGTAGGAGAGTTAAAGAAGGTCATGAAACTCTTATGGAATCAGGAGTATTTGAAATTGTAAATGTTACCGATGCTAAGCAGATTGCTGAGGTAGTAAAGAAACATAAGGTTGATACTATAATCCATCTTGCAGCTATTTTATCAGCTGTAGGAGAACAAAAGCCCCATCAGGCATGGGATGTAAATATGAATGGTTTATATAATGTACTAGAAGTAGCACGAGAAGAAGGATGTTCTGTATTCACTCCAAGTTCTATAGCTGCTTTTGGAGATTCAACTCCAAAAGATAATACTCCACAAGATACAATTCAAAGACCAAATACTATGTATGGAGTAACAAAGGTGGCAGGTGAATTACTATGTGATTATTATTATCATAAATTTAAAGTAGATACTAGAGGTGTACGTTTCCCTGGGCTTATATCTTATGAGACCTTGCCAGGTGGTGGTACTACTGACTATGCAGTACATATCTACTATGAAGCATTAAAAAATAAAAAATATACTAGTTTTATTGCTAAGGGAACTAAGATGGATATGATGTATATGCCTGATGCATTAGAAGCAATAACTACGCTTTTAGAAGCAGATTCATCTAAATTGGTTCATAGAAATGCATTTAATGTTACTGCAATGAGTTTTGAACCTGAAGAAATTGCTGCTTCAATCAAAAGATTAATACCAGAATTTAAACTGGATTATGATGTAGATCCAGCAAGGCAAGCTATAGCAGATTCATGGCCTAATTCTTTGGATGATACTGCAGCTAGAGAAGAATGGGGCTGGAATCCAAAATATGATTTAGATGCTATGACAAAGGATATGTTAGAAAAATTGAAAATCAAACTAGGATTATAGAAATAAAAGAAAGACAAAGTTAATAGCTTTGTCTTTCTTTTTCTTTTTCATATTATCAAATAACCTCTATATTAATATAATATATAAGGAGTGATTATGAAGGGGGTCTTAGATTGAAAGCATTAATTTTATGTGGAGGAAAAGGTACGCGACTTCAACCAATTACTTATACCATACCAAAGCAATTAATTCCAATAGCAAATAAACCACTTATTTTCTATACTATAGATTTACTTTTGAAATCCGGTATAAATGAAATAGGTATAGTTGTAAATGAGAATAACAAATTTATTTTTCAAATTATTCTAAATAAATATTTCAATCAAGATTTTCAATATATTTTACAACACAATCCTAAAGGAATAGCTCATGGACTTTTATCTGCTGAAGAATTTATTGGTAAAGAAAAATTTATTATGATATTAGGAGACAATTCTTTTGATTTTGATTTACAAAATTTCGCTGAAGATTTTAAAACAAATGAAAGCAACTGTAAAATTTTACTGAAAGAAGTAAATAATCCTGAGAAATTTGGAGTGGCCTATATAGGG
>NZ_DATHXO010000455.1:0-2602 GCF_035459645.1 Schnuerera sp. | reverse complement strand
ACTCAACCCACACTCTTTTTTGATTATCCACCCATTAACCTTCACTATCTTCTGAACCTCATTTAAATACTCTATAATATTATTTTCATAGGGATCAAATTCTGGAAATTTAACCCCAAAATCGTTCTCTAGTTTATAGGATAAAGTTGGATTAATAACAATTTCATCTTCATGCAAATTTAATACATAAGGTGATGTTAATGATTCGATAGTTATAGAAACTGGTACTAAAACTATTGGTGATATCAAATTCCATTCAGAACCAGCTGTTTCCGTCCAATTTAAGAACCCTAATGCTAAATATAAAATATTAACACCTTTTTCCTCAATCGCTATTTTTGCCTTAGCTCTAAGATTCTTTAACGTTTTTTGTTGTTCTCCAATAGTTCTATCTGTTGATATATCTCCTTTTATAAAAATTTCTTCCCTTTCCTCTTCACCATCTTTATCATAATAGTATGAAAAAGGAAACTTCAATTCTTTTTCATCAAGAACTAACATGGAATATAATTTTTCAATTTCAGGAGCTACAATTTTTACATTTGATCTTTTAGTTTTACGATAATTTAATAATCGATTGCGTTTTCCTAAGTCAAGTAAACTATTTTTCCAGCTCTCTATTTTTCTATCTAAATCAGACATAGCATCACCTCATCAATATATTGTATAACAAATTTGAATTCCATCTTTATGAATTATTTTATGTGAATTTTTCCATTTCTCACATTCTCCTATAATCCTCGAGTTATTTTGCCTAACATCTATTTCCAAATCAATATTATAGTTTTTGATACATCAATATGTATTTCAGTAGTTTTCATATTATCATGTCCTACTATAATTCTTATATAAGCTTCTGATGATAATCTTTCTACAGTAATGAAGTTTATCTTATAACTATGCCCCTTAAGTACTTTAAAATTTCCTCAAACTGAATCAAGGTATCTTCATCCATACGGTTGAAAAACCTTGATAGAGTAGGTTGGGATGCTAATCCATCTTTATCAAGAATGGCATTCATAACAGGGTCGTTGGTAAGTTCATCAGCGTCATTATCATTGAAATATCGAGCCAATATTTGATAAATCATTTGGCATAGATTTTCATCGTCCTTATGAAATCGATCAGCTGTGTCATTAGTTTTAAACATTTTTTGATTAGCTTGTGAAAACCAACCTTGTGGGCAAATTCCTTTATTAGGAATAAACCAGAATCGGAGGATAGATCGCCTCCATCAAAATTTATTTTAATTTTACTATTGCTTTCTAAATGAAGTACGTTTAAACTAGACATAAGGGTTTCTCCTTTTGTTAAATTGTTTGACTTGGTAACTTCATTTTAACAAAGTTGAAGCCCTTTTTCTATAGTTTAAGCTTCACTTTATAGGTGAAAGCAATAAATGTTGAAAATACAGTAACTATGCGGTACAAAATACCATTGATTAAATTATGATGAATAATTCAGGATTATTTATAATTTTATTTTATTATTTTAGATTTATAAAAGCAAATATTTCCCATGATTCAGCTTTTCCGTTATTTTCAATTATTAAAACTAATCCTTATTATTTTTAATTAAATAAGCCGTGGCCTGTTTTAGATACACCTTGTATCAATTTTACAATTATGAATGTTATTATTGCAGAAACAATTTGCATCATAACCGCATTTAGGCTATGACCTGTAAATTTTTTAATTTTTAGATTTTGCTTAATCCATTTAAAGAATAGCTCTATTTCCCAACGCTTTTTATATAACCATGAAATATCTTCACTAGTATATTCAAATATATTAGTGACAAAAGTTAGAATTTTACTTTCGGAGTCAACCACTGTGATAACTCTGTATTTCTCTTTTGTCATGTTGATATCTTTAGTACCAAGATAGCAAGTAATATCTTCAATAATATTTATAGAATCATCTAGTAACATAGTTTCTGAGTAAGTTATTTCTAGGTTATTTATCTCCGTTAGAGCTGCATTATCCTTTAATCTAGTGATAAAGCATATTCCCTTATTACTGAATTCATCAAATTTCTTGTAGTCAATGTATCCTTTATCAAAAACATATATGAAGTTATTCTCTGTAATAAGTTCTTTTATTTTAGTTTATCGCTTGCAGGAAGCTTCTCCAAAGCATTGGAAACTAACTCATTCAATATGGAAACATATACATTGTAATCAATATAATTATTATGATTAGATAAAGTTCCCAGGCTAACGCCTTTTATTGATTCTTTTAATTTAGAGTCAGACTGCATAAAATCATCGATATCTCTTAAACTACCAAGTTTCGCTAAGTGGGAGTAAAGAAGAGTTTTCAAATGGTTTACAGCTGTATTAAAGTCAATATCTAGCTTATATGCGGATATTTTCAAAGTATCCCAATTAATAATATCTAATAATTTTTCAAAAATAGTGATATAATTATCCATAGATAGTCAGCACCTTTCTTGTTTTTTATGATTAACGGTAATTATATTAAAGCAAGAATGCTGACTATTTTCATTTATATATTAATGGTAAAAATACAACTTTTATACATAAGACTATTGTCAATAGTAATTTAATCCAATAGTTAAACACTAGTGATAATATCTATTA
>NZ_DATHXO010000454.1:0-6209 GCF_035459645.1 Schnuerera sp. | reverse complement strand
GAGAATTAAGATTAAAGTAATAAATATATAAATAAAGCAGTAGATTTAACTACAATAAACCTACTGCTTTTATAATGCATATATATTAATCCTTAAATAAAATTATCATTAACAAAAATAACAAATTTCTTTATATCAATTAAATTATTTTTTAAAATGCTATATATTATTTTTTTATCTATGTTTATATATTCGTGAGACAATATATTTCTAAGGCCTACCATATTCCTATAAACTTTCGTTTCCTCATCGTTTAAATATTTCTCCTTATTTAAGATGTTAAATGCTTCACCTAATGTTTCTGGACTGCCCATATTATTATCTACAACAATGTGAGTTGCTATATCAATCATCATGTTTATTGCTATAAACAAATTATATTCTACCACATCTTGTATAATATCATCCTTTAAAAACTCTTCCAGGGATATTTCCTTAAACCTTTCTATTTTATTTATAGAAGTTGATAATTGATTTAATCTCTGTTTAATTACTTCTACATCAACCATTGGATTCCACCTCTTCTTTTAATCTATCTATAGTTCTATCATAAGATAAATCTAAATATCTTTTCATGTCACTATATTCAAATAAGGTTTTCACTTTATATCTGGTTTCTATAGATTTATCACGAGTAAACAACAATATATTATTTTTGTAAATTTGATACTTTAATAGAGGAGTAGCATCATTTAATACAATTAAATCAACTTCTTTTTTACAAGTTTCTGATAAATTCATTTTAATTTCAAGATATGTCTTTATATCCATCTTCTTTTTCAAATATATTGCAATGTCTATATCACTATCTATTCTCATCTTTCCTGAAACATATGAACCAAAGATATAAGCAAAAATTATATCTTCATATTCCATCAAAATATCTTTACACTTTTTAATAATATCCATCTTATCACTATCCCTTAAATGGTATGTTATATATTTATTATACCCTATTAATAAAAGTTTGCTATATGTTAAACATAATATAAAGAATGTGAATCTAGATTTGATTTGAATATTTTCTATATAAAATCCTTGTTATGATAAAATGTAGACTACTAATTATTATAAAAATAATTGAAATCATTATTCTAATGCCTAAACTAAATTCCATAAAGTTAAGGGAAATAATAAAAGCTATAAATATTAAAAAGGCTTGTATTAATAATATCCATTTGTTACTTATCGCTACTATACTGCTCAATATACTGCCTAATAAATGTATTAATGTATATGAAAAAATAAAAAATGCTGGTAAAAATAATAATAAAGTCAAATCTGTAAACAGTGGGAATTCATTATTTATATAATTTGGATATAATTTTATCATTAAAAAAATAGAAATAAGAAACGATAAAATAATCCAAAAAGGATATATCACACTTTGAATTTTCTTCATAATTTTCTCCTCGATTATGACGTATTTTTATACTTATATACATTATATCATTTAATCCTAATTAATAGTAACCCCTTAAACATTGTCCTATAGCCCATAGCTTATCCTACTTATGATACGGTTCACCTCTCATGATCCTAAATCCTCTATATATCTGCTCCAATAATATGACCCTCATCAATTGATGAGGAAATGTCATCTTTGAGAATGATAGCTTATAATTGGCTTTGTTTCTCACTTCTTGAGATAACCCTAGTGATCCTCCAATAATAAATGTAATGTCATTTATACCGCTTATCATTATATCTTTCATTTTTTTCGACAATTCTTCTGAGGATATTTCCTTGCCTTCTATTTCCAGGGAAATAATAAAGGAATTTTGGGGAATTTTAGATAATAATTTAGCTCCTTCTTTGTTTTTTATAATCTCCATATCTTTTTTTGAAAGCTTCTCTGGAGCTTTTTCATCAGCTACTTCTATTATCTCTAGATTACAATACTTTGACAATCGCTTTGAATATTCCTTAATACCTTCTCGAATATACTTTTCCTTTATTTTCCCAACTGCAATGATTTTTATATTCATTACTACAACCAACCCTTAACTTTGTCTAATAAATTAAAATTCGTAAGATCATAATGAATAGGAGTTACAGTCACATACCCTTTAGATAAATAAAATCTGTCTGTATCTTCTTCGTATTCAACATCTTTTCTTCCTTCTAATTTTAATATTTTTTCTCCATTCTCTCCATTATTTTCATGAATATAATAATCGTATATCACACCACCAATCTTGCATACCTTTATTCCCTTAGGTTTTTTCTCTTCAAGATAAGGAGTATTAATACTCAGTATAATATTGTTTTTAATTAAGTCATCCTTTGACTTTTCTAAAATATAATTACCATGTTCTGCCGCCATATGATAATCAATCTTTCCATCTATCCATTGTGCTGATAAAGCTATGGCAGGTAAATTATATATATTTGCCTCAATAGCTGCAGATACAGTCCCTGAATAAAGTACATCCATCCCTGCATTTAATCCCTTATTTATCCCTGATACAACCAAATCAATTGGTTTATCAATCAATTGATCTAAAGCTATTCGTACACAATCTGCAGGCGTTCCTGAAACACTATATGCTCTTGAGTTAATTCCTTTTAATTCTATTTCCTTAACAATTAGTGATTTCGATATTGTTATAGCTTGACTTTGAGCACTTCTTTGTTCTTCTGGTGCTACTATAATTAATTCATGATCTTTCTCTAATGTTTTAGCTATTATCTCCAATCCTTCTGCATGTATTCCATCATCATTAACCAATAATATTCTCATTCTTTGCCTCCTTAAAAAAGATTATAGATAGTATTATACCAAAATACAAAAAAAATAACATATAAAACTATTATCCAAATATAAAAGTTTTATATGCTTAAATAAAATTTCGTTCAAACTATCCTTTTATTACACCTAGAGGGAATAACTTAACTACAGGTTTTACTAAATCCTTTTGGTTTTCAATAACTTCTTCTATATCTTTATATGCCATAGGTGCTTCAGACAAATCTCCTCTCCACCCTTTGTGGACTATACCCTCCATTGCCTTATTAGCCATTTCCTTAGTTATGGTCTTATTAGCCATTTTTCTGGACATTACTCTGCCAGCTCCATGAGAACTGGTTTTGAAGCTTTCTTCATTACCTAAACCTTCAACTATATAAGAAGGAGTACCCATAGAACCCGGTATGATTCCTAACTCTCCCAACTCAGCCCTAATAGCTCCTTTCCTATGAACAACAACCTCTTCACCAAAATGATTTTCTATAGCAGCATAATTATGATGAATCCCTATTCTTTGTAATATTTTTTGGGAATTGGTTTCTTCTTTAAATATAGCATAGAATTGTTCTAATAATTGATTCCTATTTTCTATAGCAAACTCAAGAGCATAATTCATAGCTATTAAATACTCTTGTCCTTCTTTTGAATCTATATAAAGTCCTGCTAAATCCTGTTTAGGCGGAGTTAAATTAATTTCTTTATTAATCTTATTAGCAATTTTATTATAATAATTGGCTATTTTATATCCAAAATTTCTGCTTCCTGAATGAACCATCAACCATATATGTTCATCATTGCCTTGTTCAATAGACATAAAATGGTTTCCTCCACCTAAGGTACCAAGTTGATATCTAGCTGCATTTAATTCTTTCAGTACAATTTTTGAATTTGGTGGACTATCAAACCCTTTCCATTCTCTCGGTTTCTTATGATGTTTATGCCCTAAAGGTATGGTTCTATGAGCCTTGTCCACTATGTTTTTAATTTGATCTATATCAATACGTTTAATATCAGTTTTTACTGCAATAATCCCACAACCAATATCCACCCCTACTGCATTAGGGATTATAACACCTTTAGATGCCAAAACCCCTCCTATTGGCATACCAAATCCTACATGGACATCTGCCATCAATGCAATATGAGAATATGCAAAGGATAAATTAGAAAGATTTACAGCTTGTTGAAGAGCTTCATCTTCTACCTCATTAGTCCAAGATTTTATAGGTATTTCTCCTATATTAAAAACTTTCAAATAAAACCCTCCTCATCAATATTAAACCACTAAATATCTAGGTAATTTATCACAATAATTACATTTATGGGGACTAGCCCAATCGGTAAAAGATACCTTTTCTAATTCATATATATCTGGAGGCTGCTCATAAGTTTCTACAAAATCCTCTATGGCATTCTCCAAATGTTCATTACAAACTACATACATAAAATCAGCTCCACTCCCATAAAAGATATAGAATAATAGATATTATTTTACATCTGTAAAAGTAATCTCTACTTCCATTTCCTTCCCATTTCTAATAATAACTAAATTGGCTTTATCTCCCTTTTTATATTTATATAAGATCTTTCCAAGTTGACTTATACTTTCAATCTCTTGATTATCTATCTTACTTAATACATCTAATGGCATAAGTCCTGCTTTATCCGCTGGAGTATTAGGTACTATTTCTAATATTATAACCCCTTTATCAACACTTAATTCTACTCCCATCTGTCTCTCGTATCTTTCTATTTCAATTCCTGTAATACCTAAATACACTATCTTAAAATCCCCTTGTTTAACTACTTCTTCAATAATTGGTTTTACAACATTAATAGGAATTGCAAAACCTAAACCTTCAGCTGCTGAAGATTTTATCTTTACAGTATTAATACCAATTACTTCTCCCTTGCTATTTAACAATGGGCCACCACTATTACCAGGGTTTATAGAAGCATCTGTTTGTATTAAATCTTCTATTACATTATATTGGTCTACTCTTATAGACCTATTCAGACCAGATATTATACCTGAAGTAACAGTCCTCTGAAAATCTAAACCTAAAGGATTACCTATAGCAACAGCCAATTGCCCTACCTCCAGTGAATCAGAATCCCCAAAGTCTGCAGTTGGAAGTCCACTAGCTTCTACTTTTACTACTGCTAAGTCTAAAGTAGTATCATACCACAAAACATTTCCTGGAAAAGTATCGCCATTTTCAAACAAAACATTTATCCTTTTAGCTCTACCATTTCCCACTACATGAGCATTGGTAAGTATATATCCATTAGAATTAACTATTACTCCTGAGCCCACTCCTTCTACTTCTCTCTCCCAAAAAAGCTCTCGTTGCACTTGGACAGTAGTTATACCTACTACGGAACTCATAGCCTTTTTTGCAACTGCTTCAACTGAAGAAATATTCTCAGATGGAGTGATGTTGATTTGTTCTCCTATATTAGAAGGTGTTTCCACTTTATACATCTCTGGAGTAGGAATTACTTTCCCATATAGATAAGTTGGTGCAATATAAACACTGACTATACCCCCAATAACAGCTGCAATTAAAGCAACTATAAAATATGAAAATACCCCTCTTTTTTTAGGTGGCTTTTCATAATACATACTGATACCCCCAATCTATTTATAAAGTATATACTTTAGTAGCCTTATCCCTATATGTCAAATCCAAAGCAATATCTCTATGTACATTCATACCATAGTATTCCATATATTTACGAACTGTATCATAAGCAATAGCAGGTCTATTGTTTTCCTTGCTTAAATGAGCTAATAATACTATCTCTCCATTTCCAGATAATACTTCTGATAGAGTTTGCCCTGCTTCTAAATTTGATAAATGTCCATTTGTACTGGATATCCTCTTTTTTAAATACCAAGGATATTTCCCTTCCTTAAGCATTTTTACATCATGGTTTGATTCCATTAGATAAAGAGAAGAGCCTTTAATCTTCCTCTTTATACTATCATTTACCCAGCCAGTATCAGTTATAATACTTATTTTAGTATTATTATGATAAACGCAAAAACCTATTGGTTCAGCTGCATCGTGGAATATTTCAAAAGAATGTATATCCAAATCCCCTAATTCAAAATCCTTATTAGATTCTATTACTTTTATATTATGACCTTTTATTTCGCCAATAGTCTTTTCCATACTAATCCACGTATTTTCATTGGCATAAATAGGAATATCATACCTTCTTGAAAGAACACCTACTCCCCTTACATGGTCTATATGTTCATGGGTTACTAATATACTGTCTATAGTAGTAGGGCAAACATCAATAGATGATAACAACCCTTCTATCTTCTTGCCACTAAGTCCTCCGTCTATCAATACTTTCATCCTATCCGTTTCTATATATTGGCAATTTCCACTACTGCCACTAGATAGGGAACAAAATTTTATCCCCATTTCCATTCACTCCAATACAA
>NZ_DATHXO010000453.1:0-2485 GCF_035459645.1 Schnuerera sp. | reverse complement strand
AGAAGATATGTGGAAAGTCTTTCTAGTTATGCTAGACAATTTTTAGGACAAATGGAAAAACCAGATGTAGAATATATAGAAGGTTTATCGCCATCTATTTCTATTGATCAAAAGACTACTAGTAGAAATCCTAGGTCTACTGTAGGTACAGTAACGGAAATATACGATTATTTAAGGCTATTATATGCTAGGATAGGGATTCCTTATTGCTATAAATGTGGTAAGGAAATAACTAGTCAAACGGTAGACCAAATGGTAGACAAGATAATGGAATTAGAAGAAAGGACTAGGATTCAAATACTATCACCAGTAGTAAGGGGTAAAAAGGGAGAACACAAAAATATATTAAAGGGTATTAAAAAAGAAGGTTTCGTCAGAGTAATAGTAGATGGAGAAATGTATGAGGTAACCGATGATATAAATATGGAAAAAAATAAAAAGCATGATATTGAAATAGTAGTAGATAGAATAATAGTCAAAGAAGGTATAGAAGGACGATTAGCTGATTCCTTGGAAACTGCATTAAAATTAGCAGATGGATTGGTTATAGTAGATGTAATAGATAAGGAAAGGATAATGTTTAGCCAAAAGTTAGCTTGCCCTGATTGTGGTGTAGCTATAGAAGAATTGTCTCCGAGAATGTTCTCTTTTAACTCACCTTTTGGAGCCTGTCCTAACTGTAATGGAATAGGTTATCATAAGGAAGTAGATAAGGAATTAGTTATACCAAATCCAGAATTGAGTATAAATGAAGGGGGAATTGCTCCCTTCAATACTGCCAATGAATCTACTTATTATTATCAGATATTTAAAACTTTGGCGGAAGATAATGGTTTTGACATGGATACTCCTTTAAAAGATGCATCTAAAAAGTTTTTAGATGAACTATTATATGGGACAAAAAGAACTATTAGTTTTAAATTTCATAGCCATTATCAAGATGGCATTAGAAGTTATAAAGGAAAATTTGAAGGGGTTATCCCCAATTTAGAAAGAAGATATAGGGAAACTAATTCAGATTATATGAAAAGTAGAATAGATGATTATATGACAGAAATTTCTTGCCCTAAATGTAAAGGACATAGGCTAAAAGAGGAAGTATTGGCGGTGAGGGTAGGAGGGCTAAATATTTCAGAATTTACTAATCTATCCATAGCAAAAGCAATAGATTTTGTTGAGAATCTAGAACTTGATGAAAAACAAAGATTGATAGGAGAACAAGTACTAAAGGAGATAAGGGAAAGATTATCTTTTCTTAGGGATGTAGGATTAAATTATCTTACCTTATCTAGAAATGCAGGAACTTTGTCTGGAGGAGAATCCCAAAGGATTAGGTTAGCTACACAAATTGGTTCAAGTCTTGTAGGAGTAATTTATGTATTAGACGAACCAAGCATTGGATTACACCAAAGGGATAATGCAATGCTTTTGAAAACTTTAAGGAATTTAACGGATTTAGGTAATACTCTTATAATAGTAGAGCATGACGAAGATACTATGTATAGTGCAGACCATATAGTGGATATTGGACCCGGAGCAGGAGTTCATGGAGGATATATAGTAGCTGAAGGGACTATAGATGAAATAAAGGATAATCCAAAATCTATTACTGGTCAATATCTATCTGGGGAAAAGACTATTGAAATTCCTGCTAAAAGGACTGAACCCAATGGCAATTGGGTAGAGGTCATTGGGGGAGAGGAAAATAATCTAAAAAAATTAAATGTGAAATTTCCCCTTGGAGTTTTCACTTGTGTAACTGGTGTATCTGGCTCTGGAAAGAGTACTTTGGTAAACGAAATATTATACAAAAGCCTTGCCCAAAAATTAAATGGAGCAAAAATAAAACCAGGAAAACATAAAAAAATTAAAGGATTAGAACATTTAGACAAGGTAATAGTAATAGACCAATCTCCCATTGGTAGAACTCCTAGATCTAATCCTGCCACTTACACAGGAGTATTCGACCATATAAGGGATGTATTTGCTATGACACCAGAAGCCAAGATGCGAGGATATGCTAAAGGTAGATTTAGTTTCAATGTAAAAGGTGGAAGATGTGAAGCCTGCAAAGGAGATGGAATATTAAAGGTAGAAATGCATTTCTTACCCGATGTATATGTGCCCTGTGAAGTATGTAAAGGCAAAAGGTATAATAGGGAGACATTGCAGGTTAAATATAAAGGAAAGACCATTTCTGATGTATTGGAGATGACTGTAGAAGAAGCCCTAGAATTCTTTGAAAACATACCTAGAATAAAAAGAAAACTACAGACATTATATGATGTAGGTTTAGGATATGTAAAACTAGGCCAATCCTCAACAGAACTATCTGGTGGAGAAGCCCAAAGGGTTAAATTGGCTACAGAATTAAGTAAAAGGAGTACGGGAAAAACCATCTATATACTAGATGAACCAACAACAGGTCTCCATATGGCAGATATCCATAAGTTAATTAAGGTATTAGACCAATTAGTAGAAGGAG
>NZ_DATHXO010000452.1:0-3754 GCF_035459645.1 Schnuerera sp. | reverse complement strand
GTATTGACTACCGTCCTATACGAAACCCCTAATTTATCTGCAATTTCACCTATGGATAATTGGTTTATATAATAATCTAGTACTACCTGTTTCTGTCTTTTTGTAAGATAATTTAAGCTTTTTATTAATAAATCTATTTCTTCCTTATTTATAGCCATGTCAATTGGGTCTTCTTCATCTCCTTCTAATAAATCTATGATTTCTCCTTCTTCTAAAGGCTTATTTAACGAAAGATGTTGCTTTTCCCTATGTTTTTCCAGATAGCAATATTTCAACATAGATTTAACATATCCTAAAAACTTAACTCCCCTATCTGGATCATAATTTTCAATAGCTATAAGAATGGTTTCATAACCTTCTTGAATTAGATCGTCGTATTGATCTATTCTATTGTAATATCTTCTAATAGAGCTTATTATTAAAGGATTAAGTTTTAATAGTAAAGTTTGTTTTGCTTCTTTATCACCTTTTCTGCTCAATAATAACAAGTTTTCTATTTCTTTATACATATTTCTTCCTCCAAATAGAGGAAGGCGCCTTCCATATTTCCTAGGTAAGTTAATATTAGCTTGAAAGTAAAAAAATGAAAATTTCAGACTAAGGTCAATTCACAATAAAAAAATAAGAGTAAAGGATCGATTCTTCCTTCACTCTTATTAATACTTATGATTATGAAAAAGTCTAATGCTGACTAGATTTTAATCCTTCCTTTTTCAATATTTCTGCTTTATCCGTTTTCTCCCATGGTAGGTCTAAATCCTTTCTACCAAAATGACCATAGGCTGCTAAATTCCTATAGATAGGTCTTTTAAGGTCTAAATTTCTTATGATGGCTGCTGGTCTTAGGTCGAAATTTTTTTCTACTAATTTTTCTATTTCTTTATCGGAAATTTTCCCAGTTCCAAAGGTTTCTACGTAGATGGATAGAGGTCTTGCTACTCCTATGGCATAGGCTAGTCCTATTTCACATTTATCTGCTAATTCTGCTGCTACAATATTTTTAGCTACATATCTAGCTGCATAGCTGGCTGAACGATCTACCTTTGTAGGGTCTTTTCCTGAAAATGCTCCTCCTCCATGTCTTCCATAGCCACCATAGGTGTCTACGATTATTTTTCTTCCAGTAAGACCTGCGTCCCCCATAGGCCCACCTACAACAAATCTTCCTGTTGGATTAACATAGTATTTAGTATCACCATCTAGCATATTATGAGGAACTATTTCCATAATTACATTTTCCATAATATCTTTTTTTATAATATCCAGATCTACATCAGAACTATGCTGGGTTGATACTACTATACTTTCTATTCTGATAGGTTTATTGTCCTGATATTCTACAGTAACTTGAGTTTTTCCATCTGGTCTTAAATATTCCAATGTCCCGTTTTTTCTAATATCTGCTAATCTTTTTGCTAGTTTATGGGCTAGAGAAATTGGTAAAGGCATTAATTCTTCAGTTTCATTACAAGCATAACCAAACATCATACCCTGGTCTCCTGCTCCTATCTGGTCTAATTCGTCCTCTCCGTTAGACCTATGTTCCAATGCTTTATCCACCCCTTGCGCTATATCTGGAGATTGTTCATTTATAGATGTGAGTACTCCACATGTAGCTGCATCAAAACCATATTTGGCACGAGTATATCCTATTTCTTCTACAGTATGTCTAACAACTTTAGGTATATCCACATAGCAATCCGTTGTAATTTCTCCTGTTACAAGAACCAGCCCTGTTGTTACTGTAGTTTCACAAGCTACTCTTGCTTCTGGATCCTGAGCTAATATTTCATCTAAAATAGCATCAGAAATAGCATCACATACTTTATCTGGATGACCTTCTGTTACGGATTCAGAAGTGAATAACCATTTTTTCATAAAAAAGACCTCCTTAATTTATATAAAATCTATTTTTCCTTCAAACTAAAAAGACCTCTTCCAAAAGGAAAAGGTAGCTTAAAAGTAACCTCATCTTTCAGAACCCAAATTCTGTGGGATTTAGCACCTTTACATAAATACAGGTTGCCGGGTTTCATCGGGCCCATTCCCTCCACCACTCTTGATAAGGTATCAAGATTTCTATTTAATTATAATACATATTTTAACATAATAATTAGTGTAAGTCAAACTTTTACATTTACTATCCAAAAATTTGATAGCTTATAGTAGATACTATTAATCCAGCTGTTAATACTCCAGAAAGAATTACAATTAATGCGTTTTTATAATCCAGTTTAAGCAAAGTTGCTGCTATACATCCAGTCCAAGCCCCTGTAGTGGGTATTGGAATAGCTACTAAAATAAATAATCCTAATAAACTATATTTTTTTATAGTAGCCCTAGTCCTTTTTAATGTTCTTCTTTTAACCCATCCAATAAATTTAGAAAAAAAATAAGTTTTTTCCATAAATATCATAACTGGGTTTAATGTTTTTAATAGAACTGGAACGATGGCCATATTACCTATAATACTTATAATGGTACTATGAATTGGGCTTAATCCTAAAGAAATTCCAAGAGGAATAGCCCCTCTAAGTTCAGATATAGGCATAGCAGCCATTAGTAAAACTAATATTTCCCTTTTTAATTCTTCAATTACTTCAAACATAACCACGACTCCTTTTGATAAAGTTAAAAGATGATGAACCTACATATTATATTCTATGGATTATATGAAAATCCTTCAACAACTTTCTTATTATAGATATAAAATTCCTATATTTAATAAATTACAGATTGATGTTGTTCTGTATAAAATTCTACAATATAGTGAGAATAAATTAGATATTGCTAGATATTTAATAATAATTCCTTATAAATGCTATTTTTGGCCTGTTTCTATCTCTTGCATTTAAGATACATTTCCCTTATACTATAATAGTGGTCAGCGGGGTGTAGCGCAGTTTGGTAGCGCACGTGGTTTGGGACCATGGGGCCGGGGGTTCGAATCCTCTCACCCCGACCATATATTTAAAAGAAGGATTGAAATTTCAATCCTTCTTTTTTTATTGCCCAAATATACTTGTTAGCCCTTTGTAATACAATTGTAACCATATTGATATATTTAAAGTGTATAATGTTATTATGCAAACCAGTGAAATTTGAATTTATTGTTGAAAGGGGGGCCTTGGGGGTCAAAAGGTAATGTATTAATTTGTAAAAAATAAAGAAGACGTTTACTCATATGTTTAATCAAGGAGAGGTGATTTTATTGAAGAATTCAATTAAAAAAATATTTATATTATTACTTATTGTAACTGCCCTTATTACTTCAACAGCCCCATCCTTAACTGTTGATGCAGTTAATATGCCCTATGTAATTTATGAAACTAAGAATTCAGAGTATCTTGGATCTGGGATTTTATATGAGAATATAAAGAAGTTCACTACTGATGGTTGGTGGCATATCAATGTGGTTAGAGTTGATTTAACTGATGAATATGCTGAAATAGGCGGATTATTTAACAATGAAGGACTGTCCAAAAGAGATAGCGTAAGTAATATGGTAAAGGAGAAAAAAGCTGTAGCAGGAATTAATGGAGACTTTTTTGAAAACAATTCATTCTCCTATTCCATGGGAACTTTTATTGAAAAAGGAGAAATGTTATCATCTCCTATAGAAAGAGCCTATGCTCTTCCTACATTTTATCTAGATGCAGAAAACAATCCAGATATCACATTTTTTGATAGGACTATGACTATTACTTCCTTAAACTCTGAAAAAACTGTGCCTGTAAGTTTAATTAATAAAGCA
>NZ_DATHXO010000451.1:0-1822 GCF_035459645.1 Schnuerera sp. | reverse complement strand
GCTTTAATATCAGGAGGTATAGAAAAAATAAAGGTTCATAAAAAGCCTAAAATAGGAATCCTTCCAACAGGAACGGAAATCATAGAAGATATCAATAAACTTGAAACTGGAAAGATAATAGATTCAAACTCTAGAGTATTTGAAGCATTAATCATTGAAGATGGAGGTATTCCAAATAGATATAGTCCTATAGAAGATGATTATGAAAAGCTTAAAGAAGCAGTCTTAAAAGGAGTAGAAGAAAATGATATTTTAATAATTGGTGCAGGTTCTTCTGCTGGTTCTAAGGATTATACGGTAAATATAATAGAGGAATTAGGTGAAGTAATAATCCATGGTGTTGCATTAAAACCAGGGAAACCTACGATTCTAGGTATAATAGAAGGGAAACCTGTAATTGGTATCCCTGGATATCCTGTATCTGCTTATTTGGTATTTGAAACTTTCGTTACGCCTTTAATATTAAAATATATTGGGCTAAAAGAAGAAAAGGATATCTTTGTAAATGCAATTATATCTAAGAAAACAACATCTTCTTTAAAAAACAGAGAATTAGTAAGAGTTAATTTAGGTTATGTAAAGGATAAATTAATTGCAACCCCTTTATCTAGTGGTGCAGGGGTTACCATGAGTTTGGTAAAGGCTGATGGTATAGCTATAATACCTCAATCTTTAGAAGGAATAGATGCAGGAGGAATTGTAAATGTAAGATTACTTAAATCATTGAATCAAATAAAAGAAACTTTAGTTTCCATTGGTAGCCATGATATAATAATGGATATCATAGGGGATATGATGAAGTTGACCTCAGGACATGTAGGCAGTATGGGTGGAATCTTATCCATGAAAAGAGGGGAATGTCATATTGCACCAATCCATCTATTGGATATGGATACAGGTGAATATAATATATCCTATGTAAAAAAATATTTCCCGGGACAGAAAATGGCTATTATAAAAGGAGTTAAAAGACATCAAGGTTTTATAGTAGAAAAGGGTAATCCTAAGGGTATCAAGGAATTTTCGGATTTGGTAAGAGAAGACATTATCTATGTAAATAGACAAAGAGGAGCAGGAACTAGGATACTTTTAGATTATTATTTAGATAGAGAAAATATAGATTTTTCGAATATAAAAGGCTATGATAGAGAAATGACTACCCATATGGCAGTAGCCACAGCAGTAAAAACAGGATCTGCCACTTCGGGATTAGGCATATATTCAGCAGCTAAAGCTTTGAATTTAGATTTTATCGATATAGCCTATGAAGACTATGACTTCCTAGTACCATTTGAATTACTTGAAGATGAGAGAGTTAAGGAATTTATAAAAACTTTAAAGTCTAAAGAATTCAAGGAAAGGGTAGAAAGTTTAGGAGGATATGGATTTGAAAATACTGGTGAGACAATTGTAGTTGAGTGAGTAGATAAAAATGACGGGCATTTGATGCTCGTCATTTTTGTAACTATTATAAATATATTGCATAGTAATATAAAGTACATGATATTTAAATTGGTGGTGATTAATTTGAAAAAAGCAAATATAGCTGTAATTGGAGCTACAGGCATGGTTGGTAGGACATTATTGAAAGTATTAGAAGAACGAGATTTTCCTATAAAAAAGTTATATCTTTTTGCATCAGCTAAATCAAAAAGAAAAATAATAGAAGTCAACGGTAAAGAATATGAAGTTGAAGAGCTTACAGAAAACTCATTTAGAAGAGATATTGACATTGCTTTGTTTTCTGCAGGAGGAGAGATAAGTAAAAAATTTGCTGTAATAGCTAAAAATAATGGAGCCATCGTTATTGATAACAGTAGTG
>NZ_DATHXO010000450.1:0-4736 GCF_035459645.1 Schnuerera sp. | reverse complement strand
ATTGGCTACTCTGATCATAATCATTTAACCAAACTTCTTATAGATCCATTCACTAAAATTATGGTATCGGACTTTCACCAACTCCGACTCGCTAAAACCATGTTTATTTAGCTACTATTTCTATGCATTGAATTTAACTTTATTTTAACAATCATATAATATTTAACTAGAAAAGTCAACAATTTTTATAACAACGGTAAGCTTCACCTACTAAGGACCCCTTGTTATTGAATGTAGAAATTTGTTATCTATCAATACTCCTTTTAAACATTGGATTTTAGGGTATCATAGTTGTAATACTTTTGAAAGGAGTCATTTAAATGAAAAAAACTAAAATTGAAGCAAGTTTAAAAGGAAATATGGGATTTGAAATGGATTTGAATGGCCACAATTTTATTACCGATGCTGCAGAAAAAATTGGAGGTAATAATCTAGGCCCTCGACCTAAACAACTACTTTTAGCAGGTTTAATTGGTTGCACCGGCATTGATACAATGTCCATATTAAAAAAAATGAAGGTAGAACTAGAAGACTTTAAAATACAAGTAGAAGCTGACAATACGGAAGAACATCCAAAAGTTTATGAAAATATCCATTTAATCTATAAATTTAAAGGAAAAGATTTGCCTAGAAAAAAAATAGAAAAGGCTGTCTCTCTTTCACAAGAAAGATATTGTGGTGTAACTGCAATGCTTAAAAAAGCCACATCAGTTAATTATGATATAATCATTGAAGACTAAAAAGCAACAAATGTTGCTTTTTTATTTTTTTATTGGAATTTGAATCTCCGTTATAAACTCTTTCTCTTTAGATGTACCATGTATATCTAAGCGATAGATTTCCATTGGCCTTCCACTAAGTGTATATCCATTCTCCTTTATAAAATCCATCATCTTTTCAAAATATCTTTGACTTTTTTTATAAGAACCAAGGTATATCAACGTTACAAAAAGACCAGAAGGCAAAATCATATTATAATCTTCTTTATCATCTACAAAAAAGAAAGCATTTTCATATAGACTATAATCTTCCTTTTTTAATCCTTCATCAGAAATAAAAACTCCCATATCCTTATTCCCAAATAAGAATAATTTTGAATCATCTCTACCTTCTAATTTACGAAAAGCCAAATCTACTTCCTCATCTTTCGACATAACTCCTTCAATAAGAATTATTCTTCTCTCTTTAATTTCTTCTACTTCTATTTCCCCATAGGTATCTATGTTTTTAAATTCTTTTAAATCCGTTAGCTTTACCTGTAAATTTTCTTTTAATTCCATCAAAGGTCCAATCTTTTTTTCAATTAATTCTACTTCCTTCTCCATTAAATCAATGGTAGTATCTATACTTCTATTCTCTAAATATTCTTTTATTTGTTTTGTAGAAAAATCAAGTTTTCTCAAATCTTTAATTATATTTAGTCTCCAAATATCGTCTATAGAATATACTCTATATCCATTAGACCTCCTTTTTGGATTTATAAGCCCTTTCTTTTCATAGTAACGAATGGAATCTGGTCCAAAATCATATAGTTTACATATTTGTCCTATAGTATATTCTTTCTTCATTTACTTCTCTCCTTATATTTGTTCTTGACATTAGTATTGTACCAAGGTTTATATTAGTAATCAAGGAGTGATTTTATGCAACAAAGTAAGTCAAAATCACAATTGACAAAAAAATTTTTTAAATATCTAATACCTTCAGTGACTGCCATGTGGTTTTTTTCTATTTATACCATGGTAGATGGGATATTTGTTGGAAAAGGAGTAGGCCCTATTGCCCTAGCAGCTGTTAATCTTTCCATGCCTTATATTAATGGTGTTTTTGCAATATCCCTATTGCTTTCAGTTGGAGCTTCTACCTTAATAACATTTTATTTTGGTAAAAACGAAAAAGAAAAAAGCAATGAAATATTTACTTTAAATATAATCCTTATTTCTATTATAGGTATTGTATTAACTGGACTTTCATTAGTCTTTATAAAAAAAATAGCATATTTTTTAGGAGCAACTACAGAAACTTTGCCTTATGTTGTAGACTACTTAAAAATAATAATTCTTTTTAGTTCTTTTTTTATGGTAGCTTATTCATTAGAAGTTCTAGTTAAAGCCGATGGATTCCCTATCTACTCCATAATATTCGTCACACTAGCTGCTATAACCAATATAGTACTAGATTATATTCTTGTAATCCGTTTTAACTACGGAATAAAGGGAGCAGCATTTGCTACAGGTGCCTCCCAGTTTATCTCTTGTATGGCGTTTTTGTTTCACTTTATTTTTGGAAAATCTAATTTAAAATTCATTAAACCAAAATTTGATTTTTCTATCATGAAAAAATTATTTACTATAGGTATTCCCGAAGCATTAACTGAACTATCAGCAGGATTTACTACTTTTGTATTTAATTTTGCAATTTCAAAACATATCGGCACTTACGGTCTAGCAGCCTTTGGAGTTATTATGTACCTAAATAACTTAGTTCTTATGACTATGGTAGGTATAAACCAAGGAATGCAGCCTTTGATTAGTTATTATAATGGGGAAGGTAACCATAAAAATATAGAAAATTTATTAACCTTAGCATTAAAAACTTCTTTAGCTTTTTCTGTTTTATTCTTTGGGATTTCTCAGGGATTTACAAAACAATTAGTCTCCCTTTTTATAAATCCATCCAACAAGCAAGCATTTTTGCTAGCCATAAAAGGTTTAAAAATATTTAGTTTTGGATTTCTAATTTGCGGATTTAATATCATTTTATCTGGCTATTTTACAGCATTAAAAGAAACTACTAAAGGGACAATTATTTCAACATTAAGAGGATATATTCTAATTACTTTAACACTATTAATTTTGCCCAATATATGGGGTAATATTGGCATCTGGATTTCTTCTTTAGTTTGTGAAGTTCTAACACTAGCTATTGCTTTTACTATATATATAAGGTTTCAATCCGACCTAAAAGATATACCTTTATATAAATAAAAATTTAGATTTTTCAATTTTGAATTATTTTTAGTGTTTAACATATACTAAATAAACACTAAAATGAAAGGAAGAAATCTATGAATGATAAATACATCGTTATAACTGATAATAAGTTTTCTGAACCTATGTCAAAAAATGAAGCAATTAAATTAGTCAAAGATTACGATAATCAAGGTATAGTTGGATATATTGTATCTGAAGAAGAATCTAAAAGAATAAAAAAACCAAGTAATTTCAATGAGCCTAAATGGGAATAAATTAGTAGATTAAATATAAAGCTCTAGTTTCAAAAAACATTGTTGGAACTAGAGCTTTTATATATCAGAAAAAACTATCTAAAGCTTATCTCGTTCTAAACCCATCTCATCATTCTTCGATATAAAACTATCCTTTACTATGTAACCGGATTTAAATACAGAAAGCATTATGCCTATTAAAGACATATTTACAATTGTAGCCATTCCGCTATAAGAAATAAAAGGTAAAACATAATTAGTAATTGGAAAACCTAAATTGCTTATGGTATAAAAAACAACTTCCATTGTAAATGTAATTAAAACTGCTGTAGAAACCAATTTTCCCAAAATACTTTTTTGTTTGTAACATATCTTAAACGAACGAAATATAAAAAGAAATATAACCCCCATTACCACAATAAATGATAGCCAACCTAGTCTATGAATTAAATATGTTAATATATAATTTGTATTTATTTCAGGTATCATATAAGAATTTATTTCTAATGTTCCTCTACCAATAAATTTAGCACCTGCTAACATATCTCTCATCTTCGCACCAATATATCCATGTCCCAATGGATCTCTTAATGGATTTATAATATTTAATAATCTTTCACGCCTATAACTATAGAACATTAGCTTTATAAATCCTATGCCACCTATAACAATAGTCGGTATGGATACAAGGAGCATTCCATAAAGCTTATTTACATTGAACCATCCTTTTATAATTGCCATAGTTATAAGTATTAGGAAAGATGAAAATATTAAGACTACTACTGATATACTGGGTATCATAAATCCTATAAATACAGGAATAATAAAAAATGCTCCACTTAATATAATCCCTAAATATCCTTTGGTTCTCATATTATAAATTATTCCAGACATGACTGTTGGAAATAAAATCATAATAAATTGAACATATGCATGCTTTCCTCTAACAACTGGTGATAAAACCATTGAAACCATAGATATAATGGTAATGCCTATGAAAATAGTTTTAGGATATCTACCTATAATTGTAAAATCAGTAAAATATAAAGTTACCATAAAAACTATCCCTATTAAAGTAGTAATCAAACTTCTTTCTAACAATAAAGGGGTATGAGGTTCACTGCTTGCAATAAATCTAATTGTAAACCCTAATAAAATCATAATCCCTGTCAAAAGTATAATTTTCCATTCTGTCTTGGGTCTATGGGTACGGTCCAGTTCTGTTCCAATTAAAACAGGATCCCCCATTTCTTTAATTGCTTTATCCAGAGCGGTTTCTTCATCTATTCCTTCATTTATAAATGCATTCTTTTGGTCAATAATATGATTTCTAATTTCTTCACAAACCATATTATGAGCCTTTTTCCATCTTATTTGTTCACAAATAGTCTCTAGAAATTCATTTATTTTAGCAGAATATTGCATAGCTTTCCCCTCCTTTTAGAACTTGATTAATTGCATTAACATAAGTTCTCCATTCATTTTCCTTCTCTGCTAAAACTCTTCTTCC
>NZ_DATHXO010000449.1:0-2273 GCF_035459645.1 Schnuerera sp. | reverse complement strand
ACTAGACGAGGCCATGAAATATGCTATTCCAAACCTTGCAACCAGAAGCAAAATCGGACAGTACCCAAGGCTTTATATTAGAACTGAATATATGGACAAAGAAACTATATTAGGAGATTATAGGGACTATATTGAATTAAGAGAAAACGTCCCAAATATTAGAGATATAAATGAATGTTCATTAATAATAGATAGATTAGTTAAACTATTGAATGAAAATAAAGAAAAAATAAAGAATTTGTATTACTTTGCGGATGAAAAGTTGGAGCTAATTTTAGATGGCCAACAGGTGAAGTTTGAGGGGGCTTTCAAGGACTTACCACTAAAACAGATAAAGTAAGGTGATGATTATGGCGATAGTTATATTTGATTTGTGGGGCAAATTTGCCCACTTTAGAAAGTTCTATACTAATTCTTCCTCATTATCCTATTCGGTACCTCCTAGAACTACCATAGAAGGGATCATTGCTGCTTTGCTTGGCTATGAAAGGGATAGTTACTATGAGATATTAGATGCAGCTAACTTACATGTAGCAGTTAGGAAAATGGGAAGAACTAGAAAAGTAATGCAATCTATCAACTATATGAAAGCTACCAGCTCAGGTGAGTTAAACTCACCAAAAGAGCATACCCAGATTCCTTTTGAATTGCTAGTTGGAGATAACAATATTCGTTATAGATTTTACATAACCCATGAAGACAAAGAAATATTAGATGAAATAAGTAAAAGAATCATGAAGAATAGACCAGTGTTTCCCCTTTATTTTGGCAGTGCTCCTTTTAGCTGCTATATAGATTTCATAGATAAATTAGAATGGATATGGAATGAGAGCAATGAGTATGTGGCCATCTCTACAGTCCTTAATAACGATAAAATTCAAGATATAGATATTAATAATATGGAAGGCTATTTAATTAAGGAGAGGATGCCGAGGGATTTTGGTGAAGATAGAACAATCGAGGAAGTAACAACCTATATTTACGAAGACGAAGGGAAGTTTCTAAAAGCTAAAATTGATGGTAAATATGCCAGACTTTCCAATGGGGAAAATATAGTATTTCTATAGAATGAAGGTGGTAAGCATGAAATATTATTCCCATCCAGGGAAATTAATGATAAAACATTTAATTGAAGTTAGGGATATTTCTAAAGCACAGGTTCCAGATGAATATAGAGAAGCCTATGAAATAATATCCTTATGTCACGATTTTGGGAAATACACTACTTATTTTCAAGAATATTTGAGGAATAAGAAAAAAACCAATTTATCAAATCATGGATTTATATCTGCTGTATTTGGCGGATATATAGGCTTAAAACGATATGGGGAAGGGAATATCCTTCCCTTGATTATATACAATACAATTTTACATCATCATGGTAATTTAGAAAGCTTTTCAACTAATTTACCAAGTAAATTCAAAGATGTGTTAAGGACAAATTTTCCTATTAAGGTAGTGGAGAAAATAGATATAGGATATAAGCAAATAGAGAATATGAATAAAAATATGGAATTTATAAAGCCAGATATGGAAAACCTTAATCTCCTACAGGAATTTGAAGAATTTATTTTAAAGGAAAATATTTTAGAAAACACATTAGCAAAACTTAGAAGATTGGACTTGTTGTCTGTAAGAAGCTTAAAGTCTCACCAGAACTATTTTATACACCAAATATTATATTCAGCTTTAATTTCTGCAGATAAAATAAGTGCTTCAAATACTTTTACTCCTAAAGAAATGTATGGAAATTTTGAAACATTAAATGCTATTAGAGAAAAGAAGTTTGGAAAACCCACTAATGATATAAACCAAATTAGAACGGAAATCTTTGAAAAGGTATTAAAGAAGGTAGAACAGAATTACAATAAATCCAATATATTTTCTATAACTGCTCCGACAGGTACAGGAAAAACTGTTACAGGTTTTTTTGCAGCTTTAAAGTTGAATGAAATGCTTGGAGGAAATAGAAGGATAATATATTCATTGCCCTTTACATCCATTATAGAACAAAATTACGATGTATTATTTGATATATTTAATGATGTAGATAATTTTCAAAGGAATTTTAGTAGTTATATTGTTAAACACCATAATTTGTCAACAGTAGAATATGAGAGTGAATATAGAGATTATACCAAAACGGAAGCAGAATTGTTAATAGAGAATTGGTCTAGCGGAGTAGTAGTTACTACTTTTGTTCAACTTCTAGAGACTCTTGTAGGTTCTAGAAATAGAATGCTAAAAAAATTTAACTCTATAAAAGATTCGAT
>NZ_DATHXO010000448.1:0-1796 GCF_035459645.1 Schnuerera sp. | reverse complement strand
TAGCATTTGATAAAGCTGTAACGGTCATTGGATATTCGTTTATTTTAGAAAAAGCTAAATTAGCTCCCATAATATCTCCAGCAATATAAGTTACTATCGTCAATATATCCCCATCTTCATCAATTTTTTGTATAGACGTTTTCCCTTCGAGTACTATATCAATTGAATTACAAATTTGATTTTGTAAATATATTATTGAGTTCTTTTTATATTTTTTTATATTATAGAATTTATTTTCAAATATATTCGATATATCATCAGGGGAAAAATCGCTAAATAGATAGATGCGGCTAATTAAATTTTTATATTTATTTATTTCCATAAAAACCTCCTAAAAGTAACATTGGTTACTTTATATTATATCATTTAAGACTATAATATAGAAGAATAGATTGAAAGGGGATGAATATATGGATATATTTACTAAAGGTTTATGGATTATAACTATATTATGGCTTGTTGTTTCTCTTATTAAAGATAAAAAAAGAACATTAAATGCAATGAAAATGTCTAAGAATATGATGGGAAATATGTTAGGTCAAATAATAGGTATTCTGTTTTTAATTGGATTGATCTTAACTTTCATTCCACCTGAAATGATTAAAGAATACTTAGGAAGCTCTAATACTTTATTTGCAACAGTTATATCTGCAATAGTTGGAAGCATTACTTTGATACCAGCTTTTGTTGCTTTCCCTTTAGTAGGGTCTATTGTAGATATGGGTGCTAGTATTGTTCCTGCAGTAGCTTTTCTCACTACTTTGACTATGGTAGGATTTGTTACTTTCAATTTGGAAAAACAAGAATTTGGTAAGAAATTTGCAATTGCTAGGAATAGTTTAAGTTTTATATTCGCTATATTAATTTCAATGGTAATGGGGGTAATACTGTGATTGAAAAATTGAAGAAGAATAAATTCTTGGTAATTGTAGCATTTGTGTATTTAATACTATTTATAATAAGTTCCGAGAAGGCAGTTTTATCTGTAAAAAACAGTGGTTATTATATAAAAGAAATGCTCACAATTATGCCGGTTATATTTTTACTCACTTCATTAATAGAAGCTTGGGTGCCTAAAAAAATGATAATGGAGTATTTAGGAGATAAATCAGGGTTAAAAGGTTCTTTTATATCTATATTACTAGGAAGTATATCAGCAGGTCCTATATATGCAGCATTTCCTGTATGTAAAACCCTAATAAAAAAAGGAGCCAGCATATCAAATATTGTGGTTATATTAAGTGCTTGGGCAGTTATAAAAGTACCTATGCTGGCTAATGAAGCTAAGTTTTTAAGTCCTAAGTTCATGGCTACTAGGTGGGTATTTACTACAATATCTATAATTATTATGGGCTACATTGTATCTAAGTTAGTAAAAAGGGAAGATATACCTATGGAAGAAGAAAAAATAGAAACAGGGAAAATTTTAGTTAATGAAGCATATTGTATAGGATGTGGAGTATGTGAAAAGTTAGCTCCAGATTATTTTAAAGTAGAAAATAAAAAGGCTAAAGTGGTGAATTCAAATATAGAAAGTAAAGGTGAAGAACAGGTAATAAAAGCAAAAGAAAAATGCCCAGCAAATGCAATAGAAGTAGGATAATTATATGTAAGTATATAAAAGATATCATACATTGAATTATGAATTAAGAGAGGAATTCTTATCAAGGATTAAAGGCTAAATAATTTTCACAGTATACATCTTTCTATCATATTATATATTGCATAAGAATATATGAAGAAAGGTGATTGATATGGAAAATAGATATGAAGCAATGCAAGCATGCCCTTCAGGG
>NZ_DATHXO010000447.1:0-4330 GCF_035459645.1 Schnuerera sp. | reverse complement strand
ACATTTGCAGTATTATACTTTGAAAAATCAAAGTCTATGATTCTCCCATTTTTGACATACTCATCGTAAACTTTAGTTCCAGGATATGGGGTAAGTATATGGGATGTAACTGTTTCTATTTTGTTTTTTACGATCCAATCTAATGTAGTCTTAAATGTTGTAACATCGTCATCGTCAAGGCCAAAAACAAAACTAGCGTTAATCATTATTCCCCGTTTGTGAATTTCTTTAACTAAAGTCTCATACTTTCGGATATTGTTCTGACTTTTATGGACATTTTTTATAGCCTTTTCATTTAGGCTTTCGAAACCAATGAATAAACTTTCACATCCTGAAATAGCCATCTCATCTAATAAATCAGGCATGTCCACTATATTTGCTGAAACTGCTGCATTCCATTTTAATCCCATTGGTCTAATGGCTCTAACAAATTCTAATGTCCATTTGGGATTTCCAATAAAATTATCATCTATGAACATAACATGTCGCTTGCCAATTGCTTTTATATCTTTTATCACATCTTCAATGTCCCTATTAATATACAATGTTTTATAAGCTTCACAACTATTGTAGCAGAAATCACACCTGAATGGACATCCTCTGCTCGTACTAATAATATTGCAATATAAATATTTTTTGGTATCAATCAAATGATATCCTGGCGAAACAATCTCACTACCTTTAATTTCACCATTACACTGGTATATTTTTTTCAGTTTCTCATTTTGAAAATCTCGAATGATATCAGGCCATGTTTTCTCTGCTAATCCAACAGCTACAATATCAAAGTACTTTTTGGCCTGTTCAGGAAATGCAGTAATATGTATTCCACCTGCTACGACTGGAATCCCCTTACTTTGGTAAATCCTTGAAATTTCTATTGCACGAGGAAAAACATCTACTGTAACAGTAATGCCTACAATGTCTACTGCTTCATCAAAATTAATATCTTCTATATTTTCATTTTCAATTATTACTGTATGTTCTTTATGAATCATATTTGCTATTGTCAATAATGCAAGGGATGGGGCCATTCTAGTTTTAAGTCGAGTATCCATTGGCCTCATAATCATTTTAGGTTGTATCAATTTAATAATCATATCAGCGTTTTCCCTCCAAGGTATAGGTTCTTCTATTTCTCCAAAACAACTTCAACAGCTAATCTTAATCCTTTTCTAATATTTTCAATACTCATACTAGGCATATTCCTTTTTGATATGACTTGTTCAGGTAAATATGGTACATGAATGAAACCTCCTCTTATATTAGGATATTTTTTGTCTATTAAATATAATAGTCCATACATAATATGATTACATACAAAAGTTCCTGCAGTATTAGAGATACTAGCTGGAATACCCGCTTCTCTAATTTTCTTTACCATTCTTTTTATAGGTAGTGAAGTAAAATAAGCATTTTCTCCATCCTCAAATATTTTTATATCTACTGGTTGATTTCCTTCATTATCCTTTATCCTTGCATCATCTATATTTATTGCTACTCTTTCTAATGAAATATCATATCTCCCTCCAGCTTGTCCAACACAAATAACTATATCCGGTTTTTCATTTTCAATTAAATTTTCTAATACTTCTATGGATTTGTTAAATACAGTAGGAATTTCTCTTTTAATAATTTCTGTATTCATTATTTTGTCTTCTAAAGTTTTAACTGCTTCATAGGCAGGGTTTATAGTTTCTCCGCCAAATGGTTCAAATCCCGTAATCAAAAGCTTCATTCATAATTACCTCCCGAATTTAATTATACCTGAAATATAACTTCTGCTTCACTCTCATCTAAGACAAATCCTATTTTTTCAAATTCCATTACTAATCCTGCTAATAGAATCCCTCTTTTTTTAACACTCTATAACATTTATTATAAACTTTATTAAATCTATTAGTAAGCATGATTAGAATTGGAATCATAGTTCCTCTGAATAATCCTTCTTCCATAAACGAATTGACCTTACATTATTAATATTAAATCCAATATTACTAATGTTATCGCCAACTATCTTTACAAATAGAATTACAATAAAACCTACTTTATCTAATACCCTTAGTACTTCTATTTATTCTTAATATACTTGCTCTATCTCATTCTTCTACTGTTCCTGATTCATAAATTCTAAACTTTTTATTGTCACAATCTATTTCTGCTTCGACACCATAGGGTAAAATAAACATTGGTGCTGTATGTCCAAAGTTCATATTATACATTATTGGAAGATCATCTCTTTTTGCTTCATCTCTTATTACTTTTAAATACTCATCTTTATATTCTTCATAATATTTTTCATCTTGAGGCTTACCTATTATTAAACCATTTATTCTACCAAATATGCCAAGAGCATTTAGAGCTCTTAGATACCATCTTATATAATCTGGGGTAGGTTTATCTTCACTAGTCTCTAGAAATAATATTTTATTTTCCCATTCATCTAAACTTGGCCATAAAGTTGTGCCTCTTAACCAATCCAATACTTCTATACAACCACCTATCAGTTTGCCTCTTACTTTTCCTTTTCCTTGAAGAATCTCATGACCCCTTTTCTCCATATTCATTTTTCTTTTTATTTTACTATTTTCTTCCTTTTCCCATGCTAACCATTGTGATGTCCAATATTCACTTGGCATAATCTCTCCTATAGTTTCATTACTAAATAGTGATTTCTGGATCCATTTAATCGTATAATCGTGGATCTCTACATTTTCTGCAAATTCCCCTAAAACACTTGGACCATAATAACTCGTCAAACCAGCCTTATAGCACATAAAATGATTTACGGTTGTATCAGAATAACCCATAAATATTTTCGGATTTCTCTTTATTATTTCAAAATCTATATAGGGTAACAATCTTAGGGTATCATCACCACCTATATTAGAAAAAACAGCTTTTACTTCTTTATTTTTAAAGGCATTCATCAAATCTTCTGCTCTTGCTTTGGGATTATTATTTAAATATTCACTACCCTTTAAACTGTTTGGCATCTCTATAACATTTACTCCAAATAATTCTTCCATTCTTTTTTTACCTATCTCATATCGATATCTAAATTCTTTATCTCCTGCTCCACCCCATGATAAACTTACCGTTGCTATTGTATCTCCTTTTTCTAATTTTCTTGGTTTTATCATTATTAGTTCATAGACCCCCTTCTAATTAATAACCTTTTTTGACTTAATCCCATAATACTACTTTATATCTTACAGTCCAAGTAGATTTATATCTCTAATATTCTACATTTAATTTTAAATCCCTTCTTTTTATATTAGTATTATCAGAAAAAAAAGATAGGTAATTATTACCTATCAATTGAAGAATTAAGAATATATTTAAATGGATATGAATTAATTTGTTGCTATAATACTATAAAATTCTTGAAAAGACTTATAGACATAATAATGATCAAAAACCCCGCCTAATTCTCTTATAGAGTGCATACCAAGTATTGGATTTCCTATATCTACTGAAGGAATATCTAATTGAGTTGAGGATATAGGTCCTATAGTGGAGCCTCCTCTTTCATCAGACCTGTTAACAAACATTTGTACAGGAACATTTACAGATTTACATATTCCTTCATAAACAGCTGACGACGAACTATCAGTTGTATAGGACTGATTTGCAGATATTTTTATAGTTGGGCCTCCGTTTATTACTGGTCTATTAGTCAGGTCTTGCTTTTCTGTATAATTAGGATGAAGTGCATGTGCCATATCAGCAGATATTAAAAAAGAATTGGATAATGCTCTATAATAATCTTCCTTGTCCTTACCCATAGATATTGCGATTCTCTCAAGAACAGTTCTAAGCATAGGGCTCGCTGCTCCCTGTTTTGTGGTACTACCTACTTCTTCATTATCAAAACAAACTAATACTTTTGTAGCATTGCTTACTTTACTATCTATAAGCCCATATAATCCAGCATGAACCATAGCTAAATCGTCTAATCTGCCAATAGAGATAAATTCTTCATTAAGCCCTATTAAAGATCCTTTCTCTACACCATATAAGAACAATTCAAAATCTAAAATATCCTCTAATTTTATATTTAATTTTTCAGCAATTAATCCTAATATGAAACTCTCTTTTTCAAATTTATCATTTATAGTTGATAGTAATGGTAAAGTATCAATTTGAGGATTTATCTTTACACCTTCGTTTACTTTTCTGTTCATATGTATGGCTAAATTAGGAATAGTCATTATAGGTTTTTCCATATCGATCAATAATTCTTTGGGCTTTAGTGGATTTTTAGTTTTTATACTTACTCTACCTGCCATAGATAAAGGTCTATCAAACCAAGTGTTTAATATTGGCC
>NZ_DATHXO010000446.1:0-8382 GCF_035459645.1 Schnuerera sp. | reverse complement strand
CCTCTTTTTCGGGGTTAATAAGCTTTTTTTTCAATATAGGATGGACTTTAATAGAATTTTGCAAAAACCTCTTATGAAAGGTTACTTTTCCATCCATATAAATCCAATCTGCATATCTTCCATCTTTTAAAGACTCCAGTTCTTCTTTTGAAAAGTCTTTAATTTGTTTTTGAGCCAAAGATAAAGCTTCATCAAAGGAATAAATATAATCCTGCTTAAACCTTCGAATTCTATCCCTTTCAAAGATTAATCTATCTTTTAATATTTTTGGAATATTTCTCGACATATATAGGTTTATTAGATCTAAAGCTTTTGAAAAATCGCCAAATACTACCAATTTATTTACATCTTCTGGCAAATCTATCATCAAAGATTTTAGCCTATTCATCTTTATCCCTCCATAATTAAATAATATTGCTTTAATATATTATATAGATAAAAGGATAAAAATGAAAGCATAATAAAGAGAATCCTAGATATTCAATAAGACTAAAGTATTAAAAAAGAAATTCCTCCTTGATTATAAAATTTATTTATGATAAATTGGGTATATATTGTGTGTAGGTAATTAAAATATACAATATATAGACGTGAGGAGGAATTCTATGTTAACATTAGAAAAAAGAAATGGTATGATTGTTGATTTTGATGGGAATAAAATAGTCAATGCTATAAGCAAAGCTATGGCAGAGACTGAAATAGGTATAGATGAGGAAGTTGCAAAACAAATTGCAGATAAAGCATATAATACCTTTAAAGATTTGGAAGTAGTACACATTGAAAAGATTCAAGACTTTGTTGAAATTGAACTAATGAAAAGAAGGCCAGATGTAGCCAAAAAATATATCTTATATAGAAATGAAAGGGCAAGGCTCAGAAAACATGGTTGGGTTATGACTGACTTGCAAAGAGATATATATGAGAAAAAATATAGATTTCAAAATGAATCCTTTGATGAATTTTTAACTAGAGTAAGTGGTGGCAATAACTTTATTAAAAAAGCTATTAAAGATAAAAAATTTATGCCTGCTGGAAGGATATTAGCCGGCAGAGGTTTATATAAACATGGAAGGAAGATGACATTATCTAATTGTTATGTGATGCCAAAGGTAGAAGATAATATTGAATCTATATTTGATACAGCCAAGTATATGGCAAGAACCTATTCTTATGGTGGTGGAGTTGGATTAACTTTATCTAAATTAAGACCAAAAGGAGCTAAAGTAAATAACGCCGCAAGTACTACTACAGGAGCCGTTTCTTTTATGGATCTCTATTCTCTAGTTACTGGATTGATTGGTATGAGAGGAAGACGAGGAGCCTTGATGCTTAATTTAGATTGTGATCATCCAGATATTGAAGATTTTATAGATGTGAAAAATGATTTAACTAAAGTTAAATATGCAAATATTTCTGTAAACATTACCGATGAATTTATGAAAGCGGTAGTGGAAGATAATGACTATGAATTATATTTTAAAGTAGAGGCAACTGGAGAGGAAATTAAAAGGACAATAAAGGCTAGAGATTTGTTTAGAAAACTGGCAATGAATAATTGGAATATGGCAGAGCCGGGAATGTTATTTACAAACCGAATTAATTCTTGGCATCTAATGAGCGAAGACGATGCATTTGAATTTGCAGGAGTAAATCCTTGTGCAGAAGAAACTTTACCAGCCTTTGGGTCTTGTAATCTGTCGTCTATTAATTTAGGTGAATTTGTTAGAAATCCTTTCACCAAAAAAGCAGGATTTGAATTTGAAAGATTTGGTGAAATGGTTAGAGAAGGAGTTATCTATTTAAATGAAGCATTAGACGAAAACATGAAACTTCACCCCTTAGCTCAACAGAGGGAGATGGCTAGGGATCTACGACAGATTGGGCTTGGGATTATGGGAGTTGCAGATATGTTCATTAAGCTAGGCATTAGATATGGCAGTGAGGAATCAATAAACCTAATTCACCAAATTGGCAAAGTTTTGATAAACGAAGCTTTAAAGCAATCTGCCTTACTAGCAAAAGAACAAGGTCCTTTCCCTAAATATAGGGAAGAAGCTGTTTTAAAATCTCCGTTTTTGATATCAAATGCAAAAGAAGAAGTATTTGAATTGATTAAGAAATATGGACTAAGAAATAGTCAACTTCTGACTATACCTCCTACAGGAAGTATATCCACTTTAATAGGTTGTAGTAATGGGTTGGAACCAATATTTCAGGTATCATATACTAGAAAATCAGAATCTCTTCACCATGAAGATACCTATTATAAAGTATTTACTCCTATTGTGAAAGAATATATGGAAAGAAATAATGTTAATACTGAAGAGGATTTACCAGATTTTTTTGTAACGACTTCTACACTAGATTATCGGGAACGAATTGAATTGCAAGCTGCATGGCAACAATATATTGATGCGAGTATATCTTCGACAGTAAATGTTCCGAATGAATTTACCGTAGAAGAAGTAGAAGAACTATATATTTATGCTTGGCGAAAAGGTTTGAAGGGTGTTACAATCTATAGAGATGGTTGTGCTAGAGAAGGTATACTTATTACAAATAAAGCAAATTTAAGCACTATGGAAAAAATAGAAAAATTACAATTGGAATTAGATGAATTAATAAATCAACAGTTGGAAAAAGATCCAGACACTTGTCCAATATGTGGAGGAAGATTAATTCATAGTGGCGGATGTTCTGAATGCCAGGATTGTGGGTATAGCCCATGCTCCATATAAAATAAAAAGTTCAAGTAATTCTGAGGTAAAAAGTTATGTTAATTTTATTAAGCTACCTCAGAATTATTTGTTTTTATTTTAGTTAATATAGTATAATAAGATTAAATTATCTTTGAAGGAGATATATATGATTATAATAGAAAAATTGCCAGAAATCCTTAATAATAGTAAAAATGAGGTAGAAAGTATTTTGGGAAAACCTTTTATAGAACCTTTTGTTCAAATAGAAAAATTAGTACCTAATATTAATAATAGAAAAATTGTAAACAATAACAGGTGTTTTAATGGATTTTATCAAGGGGATAATTTAATAGCAATGGTAAAGCTATTAGAAGAAGGATATGAAGGGAAAATAGATTTAATCTATATAGATCCACCTTTTTTAACTAAGACAAAATACAAGGGAAGAATTTTGATGGATAATGGAGGCAAACAAGAGGCTATAGAATATTTTGCATACAATGATATATGGGAAAATGGTTTGTTTTCATACCTTGAAATGTTATGTCCTAGACTTTATTTAATGAAAGAATTATTAAGCGATGAAGGTACTATATATATCCACTTAGACTATAGAACTGTTCATTATGTAAAAGTATTAATGGATCAAATATTTGGTGAAGAAAACTTTTTGAATGAAATTATCTGGGCATATAAATCTGGAGGGGTAAGCCAAAGATATTATTCAAGGAAACATGATACTATATTAGTATATACTAAAGGGAAAGATTATATATTTAACCCACAAAAAGAAAAGTCTTATAATAGAGGGTTAAAACCCTACAGATTTAAAGGAGTTAAAGAGTACAAAGATAATTTAGGTTGGTATACTTTGGTAAATTTAAGAGATGTATGGCAAATAGATATGGTAGGAAGAACTTCCAAAGAAAGGGTTGGTTATGATACACAAAAACCAGAAAAATTATTAGAAAGGATAATTTTAACATCCTCCAACGAAGGCTCTATTGTAGCAGATTTTTTTGCCGGTAGCGGAACAACAGGAGTAGTGGCTGAAAAATTTAATAGAAGATGGATAATGGCAGACAAAGGAGCTTTATCTTCTATAATTATTAGTAAAAGATTAATTGAGAAAGAGTCTTTACCATTTTATACATATAGAATTTATAATAACCATAAAAAAGCAGGTAAATTACTTTTAAAAGAAATAGGGATTAGGAAGAATAGGGAAGGCATAAAAGAAATATACTTAGAATTAGATAAATATGAATTAAATATAGAGCATATAAATATTAAAGGAAAATACAAAACTAATATTAAAAAAATGCTATCAAAAAATTCTTTATCTTTATTAGATTTTATTGGTATTGCTACAGATTATGAAGGAAGTACTCCTGTTATAAATTGGCAATATTATAGAAGCAATGGTTCTAATCTCAATAAAAAAATAAGTATCAATCTAAAAGATATTAATAATGGTCAAAAAATATATATTAAATACGTTAATATATTTGGTCATGGAAGTTCAAATATATATGAAATAATTGATGAAAGGGTGGTTTTATGTCAAGAAAATTAGAAGGATTGAAGCCGGAGAGAGTTTTTTATTATTTTGAGGAAATATCTAAAATTCCTCGTTGTTCTTTCCATGAAGAAAAAATAAGCAATTTTTTAAAAGAATTTGGTGAAACGCAAGGTCTTGAAACAATTCAGGATAAAGCATTGAATATTATAATAAAAAAACCAGGGACATCAGGATATGAAAATAGTCCTACTGTTGTTTTACAGGGGCATATGGATATGGTTTGTGAAAAAGAAGAAGCTACAATCCATGATTTTTCTAAAGATCCTCTTAAATTAAAGGTTGAAGGTGATTTTGTAATGGCAGAAGGGACTACTCTTGGAGGAGATAACGGTATAGCTGTAGCCATGGCATTGGCGTTATTAGAATCAAAAGATATTCCTCATCCTCCATTGGAAGTAATCATTACAACAAACGAAGAATCTGGAATGGATGGAGCCAAAGCTTTAGACCCTAAATACATTGATGGAAGAATGCTTATCAACATAGATTCAGAAGTAGAAGGAACCATTTTGGTTAGCTGTGCAGGTGGAGAAAGAAATATGTTAACCCTTCCTATAGAATGGGAATCTATAAAAACTTTAGATGATAAACTAATATACTCAATAAAAACTGTTGGGTTACAAGGTGGTCATTCAGGGATGGAAATCCATAAGGAAAGGGGCAATGCTATCAAGATTATTACACGTATATTAGCCTTTGTTAAAGATGAATGTAAATTTCACCTTGCACATATAGAAGGTGGTTCAAAGACTAATGCAATACCAAGAAATGGTAAAGCTATTATCGTGTTAGATAGAGAAAATGAAGGCATATTTTCACAAGCTATAGAAGCGTTAGAAGAACAAATACAGGAAGAGTTGGAAATATCAGATCCTGATTTTAAACTTGAAGTAGAAAAAGTTGAACAACAAGTGGATAGAGTATTTACAGAAGATAGTTTCAATAATATTATAGCTGCTTTAACCTTAATTCCAACAGGTGTTCAATCTATGAGTAAGGATATGGAAGGGTTAGTAGAAAGCTCAAATAACTTAGGAATAGTTAAAACTTTAGATGAGAAAATTACTATTGAATCGGCTATCAGAAGCTCTAAAGAGACTTTGAAAAAGAATATTGGCAAACAGATTAAAACGGTATCAGATATAGTAAAAGGTCAGTGGGAAAGTTATGGGTCATATCCTGCTTGGGAATATAATAAGGATTCTCAAATCAGAGATATATTTAAAAGAATATATAAAAATAAATATGGAGAAAATATAAAAGTAGAAGCCATCCATGCAGGTCTAGAATGTGGAATATTTGCAGAAAAGTTTCATGATATGGATATGATATCCTTTGGACCTAATATGTATGGAGTTCACACACCAGAAGAAAAACTTAGTATTGAATCTACTAATAAATCCTATGATTTATTATTAGATGTATTAAAAGAAATAAAATAGTTAAAAATACTATATACTTTTATAATAATATAGGATACTATTAGCATATAATTAAATAATTCCTTGAAAGGAGAATTAATATGAATAAAAATCATGATGAGAATTGTAATTGTGACCAGGGTCACTGTGACTGTGACCATGAAATGGATGTGCTCTATCTTACTCTTGATGACGATACTGAATTAGAATGTAATGTTATAGGAATCTTTGAGGTGGATGACTATGAATACATTGCTTTAGTTCCAGTAGATGATGACCAAGTATTACTATATAGATATGAGGAATATGAAGATGGCGTAGAATTAACAAATATTGAGGAAGACGAGGAATTAGATATAGTTTCAGAAGCTTTCTATACACTCTATGTAGAAGATTTAGATGATGAATTTGATGATTATGAAGATTATGATGACGAGTTTTATGATGATGATCTTGATTATGAAGATGAGGATGAAATATAGGTTCCTACGAACCTATATTTTTTCTGCTTAATTGTACTAAACTTTGGTATAATTAGATTAAGCAGAAAAATAGAGGTGATAATAAAATATGTATAAATTAATTGCCATAGATTTAGATGGCACTTTACTAAACGATGAAAAAGATATACCTTCAGACAATATACAATTGTTAAGAGAATTAATTGATCGAGGATATGAGGTAGTAATTGCAACGGGTAGAAGATATTGGTCTGCAAAACAATTGATCAAGGATATTGGTAGACCTATAGTCATACTAGCTAATAATGGTAATGTAGTTAGAAATACAAAGAATGATCAAATAATAATTAAAAAATATTTAGACTTAGCAGATTTTAAAACCTTGGTAAAGGAAGGGAAAAAAAGAGGATTAGATCCAATAATTCATGTGGATCAATACGATAAAGGAATTGATTTAATCATTGAGATGGACAGGTCTCATAAAAATTACTATAATTATGTATCTCAATCTGAAGAAAGATATAAAAAAGTAAAAAGCTATTTGGAAATAAATGAGGACAGTATATTAGCAGTAGTGTATGCAGGAAGGAAAGAAGAACTAGTAAATTTCCATTTAGATATTAATAAAAGATATCCAAATAGGTATAATTCTCATGTAATAGAAAATATAGTAGTAGCAGAAGCTTTGCTTGAGATAATGAATCCACTAGGATGTAAATGGCTTAGCTTATCTGAATATGCTAAAGAAAAAGGTATAGCTGAAGAAGAAATTATTACAATTGGTGATGATAATAATGATGCAGAGATGATAAAGAATGCAGGATGTGGAATAGCAATGAAGAACGCTAGTGAAGGAGTAAAACAGGTAGCTGATATTATTACCGAAAAAGATAACAATGAATCTGGATTATCTTTTGAACTTAGGAAAATATTAGATTTATAGGAGGAGAAGGGGAGGAAAATGCTAGAATTTATAAAAAATGAGTTGCAACCATAATTAATGCAACTATTTTAATAATTAGGAGGGATTTTGTGAGAAAAAGAAATTATGTATCTGTTATATTAGTTTTGGTTATTTTGTTAAGTAGTTTTCAATTGACCTTTGCTGTAGATATAGACAATCTTACACAGTACAATATGACCATTGAATTAAACGCTGAAGAACATACTGTGGAAGGTATGCAGAATATTAATTTTGTAAATCATTATAATGATGAATTAAAGGAAATAGTGTTCCGTTTATACCCAGATTCCTATAACTCCTATGAAACATTTCCAGCTATAGGAGGAATACATTTTATGGAAGAAGAAATACCTGAATTGCCAGAGGAACAAAAAGGAAATATCGAAATACATAAGGTACGTATAAATGGTAAAGAAGCTGAATATAAAGATGATAGCCAAATACTAAGGATATCCTTGGTAAAGCCCTTAGGAAAAGGAGAAAAGGTAAATATCAAGATAGATTTCAACTTAAAAATACCAGAAGGATACCATCGTTTACATCATATGGAAGGTACATATTCTTTAACCAATTGGTATCCTATATTATCAATTTATGATGAAAAGACAAAAAAATGGGATGAAAACCCATACCATCCTATTGGAGAATCCAACTATAGTGATGTATCCAATTATAATATAAAATTGAAAGTGCCTAAAGAAATGGTAGTAGCACCTACTGGCACCATAGTTAGTGAAAAGGAAGTTGGAGATAATAAAACTCTGACCATTAAAGCAGAAAAGGTTCGTGATTTTGTAATTTTAATGAGTCCAAATTATAATATAAAGACGAAAGAAGTAGATGGTATAAAGATTAGTAATTATTATATAGAACAGAAAGACGGAGAATACAATACGGAGTATAAAGAAAAAACAGCAGATTTAATTCTTGATGAAGTTGCAAAAACAGTTAAATTATTAAATAAAACTATAGGCAAGTATCCATATGACGAATTGAGGATAGCAGAAACATATCTTTCAGGAGGCGCTATGGAATATCCTCAAGTGTTACAGATGGGAATATATCATGATTTATCCAAGGTTAATATAGAAGAAAATGCACCTTTTTTAATAGAGGCAGCAGTCCATGAAGCAATTCATCAATGGTGGTATGTAGGTGTAGGAAACGACGAGTTTAGCGAACCTTTCCTTGATGAATCATTAACCGTATTTACTACAGCTTACTACTTTGAAAAGGAATATGATAAATATCATCC
>NZ_DATHXO010000445.1:0-2827 GCF_035459645.1 Schnuerera sp. | reverse complement strand
GTAAGGAAAAAAGCAGGTATTATTATGAGTGGGGTTGTTGTATTATTAGGTATTCCACCTTTAATGAGCTTTGGTGGCTGGAGTCATGTTGAAATATTTGGTTTAGGACTTTTCGATCTTTATGATTATTTTGTATCTAATATTTCTATGCCTTTAGTCGGGTTAGCAGGTGCTTTGGTAATTTGCTGGGTATGGGACAAACAAGTTGCTAAAGATGAAATTACTAGCAATGGCAAATTTGAATTTGGATTATTCAATCTATGGTATAATTTAACTAAATATGTTGTTCCAATTTTATTAGCAATAATATTTTTAACCGCTACTGGAATTTTAAAAATTTAATTAATGGCATATATTTTGCATTTAAATTTAGTTGAACATTATTGTAATTAAATATTGTATCCTAATAAGTTATTGAAGTTTTTGCAAACCATTATTGACGAAGGAGGAACATATATATGAAAAAGCTATTGACGGGAAACGAAGCAGTAGCTCTCGGAGCTTATGAAGCTGGCATCCATTATGCTTCTGCTTATCCTGGAACACCCAGTACAGAGATATTAGAAAATATAGCCCCTCATAAAGAAGAAATAATTGCAGAGTGGGCACCAAATGAAAAGGTTGCATTAGAATCAGCTTTAGGTGCTTCTATATATGGAGCAAGGTCTCTTGCTGCTATGAAGCATGTAGGCTTAAATGTGGCTGCAGATCCATACTTCACTTCAGGTTATACTGGAGTAAATGGGGGTATGGTATTAGTTACTGCAGATGACCCTGGTCTACATTCATCTCAAAACGAACAAGATAATAGATATTATGCAAAAGCTGCAAAAGTAGCTATGGTTGAACCAAGTAATAGTCAAGAGGCTAAAGATATGGTTAAGGCTGCTATGGAAATAAGTGAAGAATTTGACACTCTTGTGTTGATGAGGTTAACTACTAGGATATGCCATAGTAAATCTTTAGTAGAAGTAGGTGAAAGAAAAGAAATTCCTCTAAAACCATATAAAAAGAATTTGATGAAGTATTATGTGGCTCCTGCAGTTGCTAAACAATTGCATGTAGTAGTAGAGGAAAAGCTTAAAAAACTAGAAGAATTTTCTAACAAAACTCAACTTAACTATATTGAGTGGAATGATAAGAAAATAGGTGTAATTTCTTCTGGAGTTGCTTATGAATATGCAAAAGAAGTATTTGGAGACAAGGCTTCTTATTTGAAATTGGGCTTTACATTTCCTCTTCCTATGGAAAAAATTAAAGAGTTTGCAGACGAAGTTGAAACCCTTTATGTAGTCGAAGAACTGGAACCATTTATAGAAGATCAAATTAAAGCTGCTGGTATTCAATGTATAGGAAAAGATAAGATTCCTAATATCTGGGAACTAAATCCAGAAATTGTTGAAAAAGGCATATTTGGAACAGAAAAAGAAGTAATAGATTATGATAAATCAATAGTTGTAAATAGACCTCCAACTCTTTGTGCAGGTTGTCCACATAGAGGATTCTTCTATCAATTAAGTAAAAGAAAGAATACTATTATATCTGGAGATATAGGCTGCTATACTCTAGGAGGTGCAGATCCATTAAATGCAATGGATACAACTATATGTATGGGTGCTAGTGTTAGTTTAGGACATGGTATGGAAAAATTGATAGATAAATATAATGATGATAAGAGAGTAGTAAGTGTTATTGGTGATTCTACTTTCTTCCATTCTGGAATGACCAGTCTTTTAGATGTTGTATATAACAATAGTAATACTATTACTTGTATACTAGACAATAGGGTAACTGGTATGACAGGGCATCAGGATAATCCAGGTACTGGCTTTACTCTTCAAGGAGAACCTACTAAGATGGCGAATATTCCTGAAATTGTAAAAGCTTTAGGAGTTAAGCATGTTAGGACTGTTAATCCATTAAGATTGGATGAACTTAAGGAAGCTTTTGATTGGGCTTATGATTTAGATGAACCTTCAGTAATTATTTCAAGATGGCCTTGTGCACTTAAAAAATTATCTGAATATGATAAAGAAGAATTTAAGTTAGAACCAGGTGTATGTCAGGTAGATCAAGAAAAATGTATAGGCTGTAAAATGTGTGTTAACACAGGATGCCCAGCAATACATTTTGATAAATTAGCTAAAAAATCAAGCATAGATGCAACCCAATGTGTAGGTTGTGAAGTATGTATGCAAGTCTGTCCAGTTAAAGCAATAAGCAAGGTGGGTGAATAAAATGGCTGAAACAAAAAGTATATTATTAGTAGGTGTAGGAGGACAAGGAACAATTCTTGCGAGTAAAATATTATCAGCAGGACTTGTTGAATCAGGTTATGATGTGAAGATGTCTGAAATTCATGGTATGGCCCAAAGAGGAGGTAGTGTTTCGACTCAAGTAAGATATGGTGATAATGTGGATTCTCCTATTATTGGCAGAGGGACTGCTGATATATTAGTTTCTTTTGAAACCATGGAAGCTTTAAGATGGTTAGATTATTTAAAACCAGAAGGGAAAATTGTGGTAAATGATTATGAAATACCATCAGCACCAATTCTAATGGGAAAAGAAGATTATCCAGAAGGAGTAATCGATATAATTAAAAGTAAAGCTAATACCAGTGTAATAAATGCAGCGGAAATCGCAGAGGAACTAGGCAATTTGAAAGTTATGAATGTGGTATTATTTGGAGCATTAGTTGAAGCCATGGATTTAAAAGATATTGACTGGGAAAAAGCAATAAGGGATAATGTAAAAGAAAGATTTATTGATATAAATATAAAAGCATTCAATAGAGGAAAAGATGCTGTATAGTTATTAATAATAA
>NZ_DATHXO010000444.1:0-3628 GCF_035459645.1 Schnuerera sp. | reverse complement strand
GGTCATCTTGGCCATTAAAATATTGCTTAAGTGTCCTCTGTGCTTTCTTGAAAATCTGGAATTACATTATTTTTACTACTATTTCTTCAGCTGTACAAGCTTATTAAATAGTTTCTCATTATCCTTAATCATATTTTCATTGCCTAATACACATAGATAATCTTCTTTCATAGCCTTATCAATTAGAGGTATAAAGGCCTTTATATCTTCAAGTTTTGTAGCCAAAACTTCATCCCTTGTTTTTTGAATATCTTCTTGAGTTATCTTTGAAATATATCTATTTGTTGCAATCTGCCCCTTCATATGGGGAGTGGTAGCTGGATCTAATTGGCTCATAGTTCCTATTATATAGGTAGTCAATTCTTCTTCATCTATATTTAAACTATCGATATAATCTGCCATTTTATCATATACCTGAATAGTCCTATCTAAATTTGGGTCCCTATAGGAGAAGGTTACTATATGGCCAGTTCTATCCAATAGAATACCTGCACCATAGGCTCCACCCTGGGCTCTAATCTTATTGTGAAGATAATCTCTACTCAATATGGTGGATAAAACTCTCATGCTACCATTATAGTTAAATCCTAGTCTCCTAAAATTATATCCTTTTGAAACGTATTGGACATTAGCTGAAGATAATATACCTTCATTTAACCTTTCTTCAGCAAAGCCATATTTTATAGGTTGAAAGTCTAGTATATTAAGTTTATCTATTACAATAGGTAAATTAGCCTTTACCAATGAAAAATCATTCTCGTCTCCAGTAAAGCTAAGGATTAAATTATCTGCGCTAAATACCATATTATAAACCTTATTCAAATTAGATAAAATTTCTTCACTATTGCTATCAAAAGTTTCAAGTATATCAGATAAGAACCAATAGAAGTCTAGACCTTTTAACCTTTCCATATACTTTTTAGAAGGTGAAAAATAGGAGCTAACTCTACTAGCGGCTACCGAGTGTCCTGCATCAAACATGGTCATTTCTATTCGTGATTTCATCTGTTGGAATAATTCTTTAATACGTTTCTTATCTTCAATTTTTGATTGGGTAATCAATTCAGAAATAAGCTCCATCATTTTGGTTATATTATCCCCTATGGCTTTTCCTTTCACAATAAGTTTAGGATGGTATAATTCATCACTATTCTTTTGGTCGTAACAGGTAACATCAAAGTCTATGCCACCAGTATGGATGTAGATTTCATTGGCTAATTGGGAGTAAGGTCTTTTGTTAGTATCTATTTTCCCTAGCAATCCTATCAGTAGATTAATATAAGGGATTAACTTTTCCTCTACCATGCTAATATCAAAATAAAAATCTACATAAGCAATTTTACTTGTAAATATATTATGAGACAATATTGTCAACTTATCTTCTTTAATTATCTTCTGAGGGATAACTTGGGCTTTTGGTTCTACATCGGCTATGGAGAGTTTAGGGATAGTAGCTTTAGCTTCTTCCGAATCATCGGCAACCTGCATTTCCTTTAGTTTATTATTTTCCTCAATTAATTCTTTAATTTCCTCTGGGCTTAAAGATTTTTTATATTCATTTAATTTTTCTTCTATAATCCTATGTTTTTCTTCTCCTAATCCTTTTTTAGGTTCAATTATTACCAAAGAACTATGAGGATTGCCAATGATTTTTTCTTTGATGAAATTTTCAAAATAACAAGTATCCATATTGGATTTTAGCTTATTTAAAGTTTTATCAAATTGTAAATGGACTAAAGGGTCTCCATCATATAGCCAACTATCTAAAGATACCATATTATAGACAATACCTTTGGTTGGAAATTTTGATGCTTCTCTAAGGTCATATTCAACTATATTGATACAGGCTTCAATTAGCTTTCTATCTATTCCATTTTTAACTAAATTGTTTAATGTTTCAAAGATCACTTTTTCAAACTGTTCTTTTTTATTTATGGAAGTATTTTTAGCAACTATACCAAAGCTTGGTTGTAGGCCTCCAGAGGTAATAGGGAAAACATCTTCTCCTATGCCCTCATCTAGTAAAGCTTTTTTCAATGGTGCTGCTTCTGATTCTACTAGCAACTGGCTTAGTATACTAGTCATAAGATAGATTTCTGGGTCTGTATTTTCTCCTAGTACGAAGTTCAAGCTTAGATAGCTGCGATTTTCATCGTTTTCTTCATTGGAAATAGGGTAATAATCTATTATTTCATTTTTTGAGCTAAAAGGTTTTTGAATTCCAATAGTTGAATGGATTTCAGCTTTATCAAAATTATATAGATAATTTTCATCTATATGTTTAAGCTGTTTTTCAATATTTCCATTGCCATATAGATATATATAGCTATTAGATGGATGGTAGAATTTTCTATGAAAATCTAAAAAAGCTTCATAACTAAGCTTAGGAATTATATCTGGATTTCCACCAGAAGAATATTGGTAGCAGGTATCAGGATATAAGGATTTACCTATATTTTCTCCCAATATCCTTTCTGGAGAAGAATATGCTCCTTGCATTTCATTATAGACTACTCCTTTATATCTAATTTTTTCTTCTTCATCAAATATTTCATGATGCCACCCTTCTTGCATAAAAATTTCAGGTATTTCATAAATTTTAGGATAAAATACTGCATCTAAATAGACATCCATTAAGTTTAAAAAATCTTTTTCGTTTCTACTTGCTACGGGATACAAAGTTTTATCACTAAAGGTCATGGCATTTAAGAAGGTCTGTAAAGAACCTTTTACCATATCCATAAAGGGTTCTTTTGTAGTATATTTTTTAGATCCAGATAGAACACAATGTTCTATAATATGAGGAACTCCTGTGCTATCTGAAGGCGGAGTTCTAAAACCTATGGAAAACACCTTATTATCATCAGTATTCTCTAAATGCAGTAGTTTTGCTTGAGTTTTTTCATGAATAAATATTCTTGCTGTAGATTGAATTTCCTTAATTTCTTTTTCTTCTATTAGTTTAAATCCATAATAAACACTACCTAATTTCAACATAACTTCCTCCTTTTCATTATTTCAATGTTTCAAATATTATTAATTTAAATTAAAGATATCACTAATTAATAGTTTAATCAACTTTAGTATACTATTATTTTCTAATTTTATCCTATAAAATCTATACCCTATTTTAGCTATATCTCAATATGTTAAATTAATTAAACTATGTTATAATAATATAAAAGTATTTATTAGAACAGGGGTTATGAAATGGATATTTATGAAGGATTGAAAAATTTTTTTGGATATGATGAGTTCAAAGAAGGTCAAAAAACTTTAATAGAAGGGACTCTAAAAGGTAAAGATGTATTGGGGGTAATGCCTACTGGTGGTGGTAAATCTCTTTGTTATCAATTGCCCGGAGTTTTAATGGATGGTATGACCATAGTTATTTCACCTTTAATTTCTCTTATGAAAGATCAAGTAGATTCATTAAAAGAAATGGGAATACCTGCAACCTATATAAATAGTACTCTTAGTGATAGAGAATTCAATATTAGATTACAAAGCTTAAAAGCAAATAAATATAAAATTTTATACATAGCTCCAGAAAGATTGAATACATATATATTTATAAATTTAGTAAAAAGTATCAAAATCTCCATGGTTGCTGTGGACGAAGCCCACT
>NZ_DATHXO010000443.1:0-4097 GCF_035459645.1 Schnuerera sp. | reverse complement strand
TAGATGTACTTAATTTCCAAGATTTTGAAGCAGTAGGATATCAAACTACTCATGATTCAACTTCATTTGCCCCTGATTCAGCCTCTACAGCGACAGCATTATCTTCAGGATTTAAAACTTGGAGTGGTACTTTAGGATTAAAGCCAATAGGCCATGTTTCAGGGAATGAAGTTGAAAATGTAGATTCAAAAAACTTACCTAAAACAATAGCTGAGAGGCTTAAAGAAGAAAAAGGGATGAAGGTAGGTATCGTATCAACAGTTACTATAAACCATGCAACTCCAGCAGCTTATTATGCACATGTACCATCAAGGAATGATTACTATAATATAGCAATGCAGATGGCAGATTCAAATTTTGATTATTTTGGTGGTGGGACAATAAACAAACCAAAAGGCAATAACAATGATCAAAAAGATGCATATGAAGTTTTGAAAGAAAAAGGATATAAAGTAGTAAATACAAAAGAAGATATATTGGCTTTAAACAATAAGCAAAGCAAAGTATATGCAGTTACACCAGTAGTTCAAGATAGCGGTTCTATGCCCTATGCAATAGACAATAAAAAGGGAGATTTAACTCTTGCTGATTTTGTTAAAAAAGGTATAGATGTTCTTGATAATGAAAAAGGATTCTTCATGATGGTTGAATCAGGCAAAATCGACTGGGTAGGTCATGCTAATGATGCAAAAACAAATATAACTGAAGTTTTAGCTTTTGAAGATTCAATTCAAGTAGCTATAGATTTTGCTAAAAAACATCCAGAAGAAACACTAATTATTGTAACTGGTGACCACGAAACAGGCGGTATGACTATAGGTCAAGCTACAACTGGATATGATGTAGCATTAGAAATACTAGAAAACCAAAAGATGTCTTATATAGAATTTGATGCATTGCTTGATGAAATGATAAAAGAAAATCCTAAATTAAAATTTGAAGATGTAATGCCAACTATTACTAAAAACTTTGGTTTAAAAAATGAATACGAAGATGGAGAAGGTGATAATCCATATATGGGTCTAGAACTTTCAAACAGTGAAGTAGAAAGACTAAAAAAAGCATTCGATGAAACTATGGCAGAAGAACCATCAAAAGACGAAGAATCTTATAGATTATATGGTGGTTATAATCCATTATCAGTTACATTGACTCATATATTAAACAATAAAGCTGGCATAGGTTGGACTTCCTATGCTCATACGGGGGTACCGGTTCCTGTATATGCTACAGGCGTACAAGCTGAATTATTCAATGGTGCATATGACAATACAGAAGTTTATCATAAACTAGTTACTGCAACAGGACTAAAATAATTTAATAAACAATAAGGCTGGAAATATTCCAGCCTTATTTAATGAAAGGGTGTTATCTCTTGAAAGATATTTTGAGTAAAGTTGATAGAAAGGAAGTAGGTTTTGTTTTTTCTCTATTAATTTTTCTAACTATACTTTTATTATTGCCAACAGGCTTTGATAAACAACTATATATACATACAGAAGGTGTAAAGGCAAAAGTACTATCTGTTGACAACTCAAATGTAATTAATACAGGATTATTTAGGCAAGGAGACCAAAGGGTTACAATCCAAATTGAAACAGGCTCATATAAAGGACAAGTAGTAGATGCAGACAATATGCTAAAAGGTAGTCTTGCAGAAGACAAGATTTTTGTAGAAGGGGATAGGGCATGGGTTCTTATTGGTTTTAATGAAGACGGAAATATTAATTTTGCAAATATGGTAGAACATTATAGATTAAATAAAGAAATTGTCCTTATAGGGTGCTTTGCTATAATTATTATATTTTTTTCAGGTTTTACAGGTGTTAGGACATTATTATCCTTTGCATTTGCATTACTTAGTATATGGAAGATACTAATTCCAGCAATGCTAAAGGGATTCAATCCTATTATTGTAGCATTGATAGTAGGAAATTGTTTAACAATTATAACTATCTTATTAGTTACAGGCTTTACAAAAAGGGCCTATGCTGCTATTATAAGTTCGATTTCTTGTTCTTTTGCTACTTGTATTTTAGCAATCATATTTGGGAACTATTTTAATATTCATGGTGCAGTTATGGATTGGTCAGAATCATTACTTTATGCAGGTTTTTTAAAGCTTAATTTAACAGCTATTTTTCAAGCAGGAATATATCTTGCAAGTTCTGGGGCAATATTAGACCTTGCTGTAGATATTTCATCGGCATTAGATGAAGTAGTAAAGAACAATCCTGAAATAACTCGTAAAAGTTTAATAACATCAGGGATGAGTATTGGGAAGTCAGTAGTTGGAAGCCAGACTACAACTCTTTTATTTGCATATATGGGAAGCTATTTATCAGTCATGATGGTCTATATGGCTCAAGGAACACCAATGCTAAATATATTAAATTCAAAGGTAATAGCAGCAGAGATACTTCACACTTTTGTAGGCTGTATAGGGCTTGTACTGGTTTCTCCTTTGACATCAGTAATTTGTGGGTTATTATTTAAAAGTAAAAAAGACAAGGGTACAATTACATTATCACAAAATAGGCTATAATAGGACAAAGGGTGGTGCGACGGGGACGGTTTTCGCTGTCCCAATAACAATAAGAAACTAGAAGTTATTATTCTTCTAGTTTCTTTTTTGTTGTCAGTTGAACTAAGAAGATATCCGTAGATACATTGAAAACCTGTTAACTCCCTTCCATCATAAATGTCAAATTGACATATTAATATAGATGATAAGAAATCGTGTCATATTTGTCTAAAAATAAAAGTCTTCTGTTAGACTTTGATTACGATCTATGACGTTTTTCTAACATTTCTTCCATTCTACCAATAATAATTCCTTTCTCAAGACTGGTTAACTGATTAAATAGATAAATAAAATCTATGAAATCTTCTTTACAATCTGGAACTTTACCCATCAGTATCCAATCTGTAGAGACATTGAAATATTGTGATAATTCTATTATAATATTTAAGTTTGGTTTACGCTCATCATTTTCATATCTGCTAAGATTATCAAATTTTAATAAATTCATTAATTCTTTTTGAGTCAGATTTTTCTTTTTTCTTAAATAGGCAATTCTTTTACCAATAGAATCAAGTTGTGTCACTGTTCAACCTCCTATAATACAAATTATATGTCAAATAAGCAAAATGCTACTTGACAAAATGTCGAATTGACATTATTATATTAATATAACCACTTTTATTAATTTTAACATATTTTAAAGTTATGTGTCACTGTTAAACCCAGATTTTTATTTTCGAGAGGAGGTGAATTAATGTGGGATAACAAAGAATAAGGAATTTGGTAAAACAGTAAAGAAAACCCTTGTAGAATTAGAAATGACTCAAAGGAAATTAGCAGAAGAAGTTGGAGTTAATGAAAACTATTTAACAGATATTTTAAATGGTCGTAGATCAGGCAAAAAATATAAAACGGAAATTATACATACATTGAACAAACATAAGGCACAGATGTTTTAAAAACCATATGGTAAAGCTATCGGATAGAGTAAATTAGCGTAATTAGTTGATTAAAACAAATCTAAATTTCAAAATTAAATTCAATCATTATTATGTTTCAACATGTCATATTTTCAACATACTATATTTTTTAAATTCAAAAATTATACATAACAATAAGAGTTCAGCAAACATATTTTGATCAAATTAAATAGCATAAAAATTTAAAGCTGTATTTGAGATCAAGAATAAATTTATTTTTAGTTATTATGAACAATTGTTAATTTAAAGATAATCAGTGATTAGATTCACTGAATTACTCAATATTGATTCTAGGAGGAGGGTCAAAATGGAACAAAAAGGCTTTTTTCATGATTTTAAAGTCCACATTATCTCTATTATTTTAGTTGTCATTGCTGAACTAATCGGTATTATATCAATTAGTTTAGGGCCAATTAAGTTTTCTTTGTTGCCGATGCTTCATGCTTTAATTCTTGGTCTATTACTTTCACAAATAAGATTTTTGAAAGTACTAAATCAAGAAGATATGGAAACAGCTTCTCCATATATAGGGATTTGTGTTATGTATTTGATTGCTTATATGGGAAGTACTATTGGCCCTAATCTTTCCTTAG
>NZ_DATHXO010000442.1:0-2851 GCF_035459645.1 Schnuerera sp. | reverse complement strand
TATCTAACTTATAAAAATAAAAAAGGCTCAAAAGACCCAGAGGCTCTTATAAAATATGCAGAGTCGAAGAAAAACTTTTTTAAAAGTAAATTTATAAAAAACTCAATCAGATTTATGCCTGTTTTAGTTTTAGGTATAAATTTATTTGGATTTTTTTCTAAAAATATTTTTATGATTTATATAGGTTTGGGTATATTAATAGTTCAAATTTTAATATGGCTTCTTAGTATGTTTAGAAATAGTAAAATATTAGGAACTGTACATTATATTAAATACAATCTAGAGACATATTTAGAAGTTTTAAAACTTTTAAAAAAAGAGAATTTTTGTAGTGAAGAATTAAAAAGAATTAAAGGAACTATGTTTCCTCAAGGGTGTTCTTCAATAGAAGCAATAAAAGAATTAGATAAGATTACAGAGATAATCAATATTCGTTCAGGTGGAATTGCTAATTTAATTTTAAATATATTATTCCTTTGGGATTATCAATGCATATTTTTGCTTGAAAAATGGAAAATGAGATATGGAGACAGAGTTAAGGATTGGATTGAAGGCATAGGGGAAATAGAAAGTCTAATTAGTTTTTCAGTTTTAAACAATATAAATAATCATATAGTATTTCCAAAAATAGTAGATGGTAAATCTAGAATAGTGGCTGAAGAAATAGGTCATCCATTAATAAATATGGAAGATAGGGTAGACAACGATATAAAAATAGATGATGAAATATTTATTATAACTGGTTCCAACATGTCAGGAAAGACTACTTTTTTAAGGACGATAGGTATAAATCTAGTATTAGCCTATAATGGAGCAGGAGTTTGTGCCAAATCTATGGAGCTTACTTTATTAGATTTAATTACGTCTATGAGGATTGTGGATGATTTAAGGGGAGGCATATCTACTTTCTATGCAGAAATACTTCGTATTAAAAGGATTATAGATAGGGCAGAGACCCAGGATAATATGATATTTTTAATAGATGAAATATTTACTGGTACAAATTCAGTAGATAGAATATTAGGTGCTAAAAATGTTATAGGAAATTTAAATAAAGATAATATTATAGGAATGATAACTACTCATGATTTAGAACTATGTGCCTTAGATTCAAGGAAAAGAATAAGAAATTTTTATTTTGAAGATAAATATGATGACAAGACTCTAAGATTTGATTATAAGATAAAATCTGGGAAATCCACATCAACTAATGCAAAAAATCTAATGAATTTAGCAGGAATAAAAATAGTAGAACAGTAGGTAATACATAGATGATATAATATATCTAATATATTATATTTAAAAATATTTGTATTTTTAAAGGGTGAAAAAATTGAATGATATTGATTCTATTTTAAAAAACCAAAAGGATTTTTTTAAAAGTAATATAACGAAAGAGTTTCAATTTAGATTGAATAATTTGGCTAAATTAAAGAAAATAATAGAAAAAAACGAAAAAACTATATTTCAAGGATTGAAAAAAGATTTAGGTAAATCTGAATTTGAATCCTATTCTACAGAAATAGGATTTGTTTTAAATGAGATTGATTTTACAATAAAACGATTAAAAAAATGGGCTAAGCCTAAAAAGGTCAGAGGTTCTATTGCTGCTTTCAAATCCACTAATTATATATATCCAGAGCCCTATGGTAATACTTTGATCATTTCTCCGTGGAATTATCCCTTTCAACTATCTACTCTTCCCTTAATAGGAAGTTTAGCTGCAGGGAATACTGCCATTATTAAGCCTTCCAGCACATCAGTACATACTAGCAAAATATTAGAAAATATAATAAATAACAATTTTCCAAATTTATATATCTATGTTGTTACAGGTGAAGAAGGAAAATCTCTTTTGGATAAAAAATTTGATTATATTTTTTATACTGGTAGTGTTTCTGTAGGAAAGCTAGTCATGAAAAAAGCTGCAAAACATTTAACGCCTATTACTTTAGAATTAGGAGGGAAAAGCCCTTGTATAGTAGATAAAGAAGGGGATTTAGAGCTATTTGCTAAAAGAATAGTTTGGGGGAAATTTTTGAATGCAGGACAAACTTGTGTTGCTCCTGATTATCTACTAGTTCAAAGTAGTGTAAAAGAAGAATTAATAAAATATATGATTGAATATATAGAAAAGTTCTACGGGATAAGCATAGAAGATAATAATGAATTTGGAAGGATAATAAATGAAAAACATTTCAGTAGGCTGGTAAATTTACTAGATAATGGGCAAATTATCTATGGAGGTAAATACAATAAAGAGAAACTATATATTTCACCTACATTGATAGATGATATTTATTGGGATGATCCTATTATGCAGGAAGAAATATTTGGTCCTATATTTCCTATTTTAGAGTATGATAATTTAGATGAAGCAATTGAAATTATAAATTCCCATCCTAAACCTCTTGCTCTTTACTTTTTTTCATATAATGATGAAAAAATAGAAAAAATAATAAATAACACATCCTATGGTGGCGGATGTATCAATGACACAATAATGCATTTATCCAATCCTCACTTACCTTTTGGAGGAATAGGGAATAGTGGAATGGGAAGTTATCATGGGAAAAGTAGCTTTGATACCTTTACCCATTATAAGAGTGTGTTGAAAAAAAGCAATACTTTTGATCCTAATTTTAGATATCCACCTTATAAAGATAAACTAAAATTTATCAGAAGATTTTTTTAAAACAGGAGACTCATTTGGGACAGCAGGGACGGTTCTCGCTGTCCCATAGTTTTGGAAATAAATTCACAATATATAGAAAAGAAATTATTACAATGATATAATATTCTTAAGGAGAACAAAAAGTTGGTGAGAAAATGGAAAATAGAATAACAAATA
>NZ_DATHXO010000441.1:0-3499 GCF_035459645.1 Schnuerera sp. | reverse complement strand
CCTTTAATGGAATGAATACTTCACATTTATTCAAAACTACTGATATATTATCTTCCCCTAGTTGAGATTTATCTTCTTGTATTTTAATATCTTCTCCACTAGCTAGGTTTACAAAATATCTTTTACCATAGTTTATTACTTCTTTAATATTTTCATCCTTGGTTACAAATATTAAGGTGGCTTTTTTTGATGGAGCTATATTCATTTCTTGTCTAGCATTTCTAATACCTTTAATAGCCTCCATAATAAATGCCATCCTTTTTTCTGCTTCTATGTCTTTATTTTCTTCATTGTAGACTGGCCAATAACTTATTATCAGGTCTTCTTCTCTTAAAGGTAGATGTCTCCATATTTCTTCTGTAATAAAAGGCATAAATGGATGTAATAATTTTAATATATTCTCTAATACATGTAATAATACTTTTTCTGCTGTTTCTTTGCTTTCTTTATTATCGCCATACAATCTAGGTTTTACCATTTCAATATACCAATCACAGTACTCATCCCATATGAAATCATGAATCTTCTGTGCAGCCATTCCTATTTCATACTTATCTAAGTTGGTCGTAACATCTTTTATAACACTATTTACCCTTGATATTATCCATTTGTCTTCTTCTTCTAAAAATGCACTGTCTATTTTTTCTATTGAAATGTTCTCATCTAGGTTCATCAACACAAATCTAGTAGCATTCCAAAGTTTATTTGCAAAATTTCTATTAGCTTCCACTCTTTCCATATAAAATCTCATATCATTTCCTGGAGTATTTCCTGTAACTAAGGTAAATCTCAAAGCATCAGCACCATATTCATCTATTACTTCTAATGGATCTATACCATTACCTAAAGATTTACTCATTTTTCTACCTTCAGCATCCCTTACTAGTCCAGTTAAAAATACGTCTTTGAAAGGTACTTTTCCAGTTTGTTCTAAGCTTGAAAATACCATTCTAACTATCCAGAAGAATATAATATCATATCCTGTGATTAAAACATCTGTTGGGAAAAAGTATTCAAAGTCTTCTGTTTGTTCTGGCCAACCTAATGTTGAAAAAGGCCATAGGGCTGATGAAAACCATGTGTCCAATGTATCTGGATCTTGATAAACATTGGTACTGTTGCATTTAGTACATCTTTTTGGCTTTTCTTTTAAAACCATTATCTCGCCACAGTCTTCACAATAATATACTGGTAACCTATGTCCCCACCACAGTTGTCTAGATATACACCAATCTTTGATACCTTCTAACCAATGGGTGTAAACTTTTCCAAATCTTTCGGGAATGAAGTTTAATTTTCCTTCTTTATAAACTTCTAAGGCTGGTTTTGCCAAAGGTTCCATTTTTACAAACCATTGTTTGGATATTAATGGCTCAACAACAGTTTTACATCTTTCACAATGGCCTATGCTATTATCATGGTCTTTAATCTCTACTAAATAATCTTCATTTTCTAAATCTTCTACTATTGCTTTTCTTGCAACATATCTATCTAATCCTTTATATTTTCCACCATTTTCGTTAATTGTTCCATCTTCACTCATTATTACACATTGCCCTAAATTATGTCTTTCTCCTACCTCAAAGTCGTTAGGATCATGGGATGGAGTTATCTTTACTGCTCCTGAACCAAAATCCATTTCTACATATTCATCAGCTATAATAGGAATTTCTCTATTTACCAATGGTAGTATAGCAATTTTCCCTATTAAATCTGCATATCTTTCATCTTCTGGATGAACTGCAATTGCTAAATCACCTAACATAGTTTCTGGTCTTGTAGTAGCTATGATAATATATTTTTCTTCATCTTTGATAGGATATCGTATATGCCATATATGTCCTAAACTCTCTTCATGGTCTACTTCTGCATCAGAGATAGCTGTTTTACAGTTTGGACACCAGTTTATAATCCTATCTCCTCTATATATCAATCCCTTTTCATATAATCTAATAAATACTTCTTCTACTGCATTACTTAAGCTTTCGTCTAATGTAAATCTTTCTCTACTCCAATCACAAGATACTCCTAGCTTTTCTAACTGATTGTTTATATTCCCACCATATTTTTTAGTCCAATCCCAAGCTTCCTGAATAAATCTTTCTCTTCCTAACTTTTCTTTAGTTTTACCTTCGGATCTAATCTTTTCCACTACCTTTGCTTCAGTAGAAATACTAGCATGATCTGTACCTGGTAGCCATAATGCTTCATAGCCCTCCATTCTCTTCCATCGAATAAGAATGTCTTGAATAGTATTATTCAAAGCATGCCCCATGTGAAGGTTCCCGGTAACATTTGGTGGGGGCATCATAATTGTATATGGCTTTCTGTCTTTATCTACATTGGCTTTAAAATATTCTTTTTCTTTCCAAAAATCGTACAACCTATTTTCAAAATCTTTTGGATCATAGGTTTTTGGTAAATTCTCTATCATCCTAAATCCTCCTCTTTTTTCAATTTAAAAAACCCTTCATCCTTTAGATATAAGGACGAAGGGTTTGTTCGCGGTACCACCTTAATTCCATAATAGTATTATGGCTATTATGGCGCTTAATATTTATAACGGATTTTCCGTTCTAACCTACTTTTTTTCAGCTAGAATACTTAGAAGCTACCTTCAGTAATCTACACCTATAAAAGCCTTTCAGCCTAAGAGCTTTTTTCTCTGTATAGAATAGTTACCTACTCCTCTTCTTCATCGTATTATATAAAATTGTTAGTAAATATTATACATATAAAATAACAGTTTGTCAATATTTTCTAGATATAGTTTTTACTATCTTTGGATAAATAGATCACTAAATAATTTATAAAAGCTAATATATTTAATATAACAGTAGTTAAAATCAATAGTTTTGTTACATTTAAACTAGGGAATTTAAATACTATGGAAAGAATTGCAACATAAAAAGAAACTGTTGCTATTTTCCCATATTTATTTGAAGGAAGGACTTTATTGCCTTTTAATAAATATAGTATAAAACCGCCTACTATCATTATTACTTCCTTGACACCTAAGATTAACAGGACCCAGGAGGGTATAAGTTTAGCTGTAGTAAAACTTATTAGTACTGCAAAAGTCATTAATTTATCTGCTAGAGGATCTAGCGCTGCCCCTATTTTCGTTGTCAAATCATATTTTCTAGCTATATATCCATCTAATACATCTGAAACTCCAGCAATTATAAATACTATCCCAGCATAAAGTAGATGGTTATCTGATACAGAATAAAAAAGAAATAAATATATAGGTACCAATATAATCCTTAATATAGTTAACATATTAGGAATATTCATGTCAAAACCTCTTTTCAATAATCTATTTATTTAGTAACCAAAAATTATATCTAGAATATTATAACTATAAAAGACCACTCATTATTCTTATAATATTATAGGAGGGATATATTTGTCAAAGGTTTTTAAACTAATCTCATTAATTCTAGTACTTACACTGATGATGACTCTTAGTTTAACAGGTTGTAAAAAAGATGAATTA
>NZ_DATHXO010000440.1:0-3999 GCF_035459645.1 Schnuerera sp. | reverse complement strand
AGTCTTCTTTTCTGCCACTTGAAGCAACCGATCATTTGGTATAGTAACTAAAGTATCTACTTTGTTTTTTAATTCTTCTATACCTTTTTCAGCATGAACCAACCTTCTTCTTCCTTCAAAAGTAAAAGGCTTAGTGACAACTCCTACCGTAAGTATCCCCAGTTCTTTTGCTACTTCAGCAATTATAGGGGCAGCTCCTGTACCGGTACCTCCACCCATTCCAGCTGTAATAAAAACCATGTCTGCACCTTTCAAAGATTCTGTAATTTCATTTCTATTTTCCTCAGCTGCTTTCATTCCTATTTCCGGATTTGCACCAGCGCCTAACCCTTTGGTAAGCTTTTCTCCAATTTGTAACTTTTGCTCTGCTCTTGATGAATAAAGGGCTTGTCTATCAGTATTAACTGCAATAAATTCAATACCCCTAACACCAGAATCAATCATTCTATTTACAGCATTATTTCCTCCACCACCCACACCAATTACTTTTATCTTTGCAAATTCTTCAACATCTACATCAAAATCAAACATAGAATTAACCCCCTTATCAATTAGTTAAAAACCTTTATTAAACTTAAATACATTAATTCCTATAATAATTAATAAATCTTATACATTTATAAATACTTGAACTATCAGATCATTCTTGGTTTTTAAATCTTTTTTTAAACAATATTCGTCTAATCCTTGCAAAGTTTTCAAACAACCTTCCTCCAAAAGTGAAGATTGCTGCATAATATAGTGGGACTCCAAGTCTATCACCAATATAAGCTAAAAAGGCAGCCAAAATAGCATTTCCAAAAAAACCAGACATAAAAATACTCAAATCAAATTTATTATCTAAATTAGCCCTTATTCCTCCAAATACAGAATCTAGGCAAGCTAAAATAGCCACCGATATATATAATGAATATTGAACATTGTAAGTATATGGTAATAAAAGTCCTATTGCTAATCCTATCAATATACCTATTGCTGCAAAAAACATATTAATCACCTTCTTTTGATGGTTTTGCATGCTTAAAATTAAATCTTCCATTATATTCTGGAATTATAATCTCATCTTCTATACTAGTTTCAATGTTTATTTGATCTATAGTCATTAAAGCATAACCGTAAGTATTTGGAGCATTTATTGCTGCATTTAATAATTTTGGATTACCTATAGCTTTTATATAAAATGGGGTCCCAACACTTCTTCCATTAATTCTAATAATCGGGCCACCACATTTTATCTCTGATATAGATAATACTCTTTGGTCGTTAATACTTATGGCTTCAGCTCCAGCCCCTCTCAGATCATTTATTATTCTTAGAACGTCTGCATCGTGAATTAAATCTAAATTATATTCTTGACCAAATGCTTCTTCAGACATATTGTCTTCCATCCTAATAATTATTCCAGGACCTTGCACTTTTTCGAAGCCTGCAACTATTTTATTCTTGCTCAATTCAGATTTTAAAATATCAATTATATTTTCATCTCCACTAGCTATACTTTCTAACATCTTTATTTGCTCGTTTTTATTATCTATCATAATGTTTAATTCATCAATTTCCTTATTTATAGTATTTATTTCATTTTTAGTAGTTTGTATTGAGTTTAGTGTAACAGGTGCAAAATAAGGTACCGTTTGCTTAAATTGAAATGCCAAAAAAATACCCAACAATATAGAAAAAACAAAAACTACTAAACTAGGTTTGTCTATCCTCTTCATATAAATCCCCCAAATTTTAATTGGCTTCATCTTCAACAGGTCGTGAATATACAAATTCAATTATCTTCCTATACTTTGGTATCTTAACATTTTTTTCTTTAGCCAAAAATACATTATAGTCATAATATTGCAAAGTCCAAACTATTCCTCTCTTGATAGATAAGGCTGATTCTAAAGTTTCAGGATTTCCTATAGCTTTTATAACAATTGGTGAATTAATAGAAACTCCATTTATTTCTATGTGATCATCTGCCCTTTCTATCTCTGTAAATGCTGTATATCTTTGATCATTGATAGAGATAGCTTCTGCCTCAGCAGCATTTAAAACGCTAATAGTTTGCAATATTAAATCTAAATCATCTACTATCTTGTATTCTATACCAAATTGTACATCCATAGGAGGCTCTTGAATTTCTAGAACTATTCCCGGCCCTTCCAAATCAACATAACCTGCTAATATTCTATATTTTTCCAAATCCTTATATAAATTCTCTGCATAAACATTATTATCTGCTTCTCCCTTTTCATATTGTTTTATCTTGTTTTCAGCTTCATCTAAAGCATTTATAGCAGCATCTCTCTCTTCTTGTGCTTTTTTTAAATCTATAGCTAATTGCTGTGCTCTTTGGGTTGGTAAAACCCCTTCACCAACAGTTTTATTTACAGTTTTAAATTGTATTGCTAAAATTACACCTAAAAATAAGGAAACTAATGTAATTGCCAATTTGCCACTTGTTTTTTTCATATAATTCCCCCTACCTATCATCCGTCACTACTATTGGGTTATCTCCTTTGTTTAATAATATCTGTTTTACATTTAAATCCTTTTTCTCAATATCATCTAATATTTTAATTAGAAAGCTTAATTTATATTTTACATTATCTAATGGTCCAAAAGCAACCTTAATACCATCTTTTAATTCAATCATTGTATTATTAATATCGGTAAAATTTATATATTTCATTAACGATAAAAGACTTGATTTTTCGCTATAAGTAACAAATGTTTCAATATCATCCCTATCTAATGATGAAAATAGATTGATACCTGGTTGAAAATCATCTAATTCTAAGCCAAATATTTGTGGCAATTCTACTTTTTCTATTTTTTCTTCTACCTTCAGTATATATCCTTCATTGTCTATATAAAGGAAAGATCCTATATAAGGTATTATTACAATTTCTTGTCTTTCTTCTATATCAATAATTATCTCCTTTGGCATATTCCTCTTAATTCTTGCTTCTTTAACATAGGGTAATCTTTCCAAACTTTCTTTGCCTTTCTTTTTACTAATTTTAAATATATTTTCTCCTCTATTACACATAGAAGCTTTAATAATTTGTTCATAACTTACATTTTTATTTCCAACAACTTTTATACTTCTTATATTGAAAAAATCAGTTTTAAAAGCAAATAAGTAAATTAATATAACTGTTAAAATAAATAAAAGAAATCTCAATATTCTTTTTCTTTTCTGTATCCTTCTTTTGGATTTTTTTTTCTTTTTCATTTGATAACCCACCTATTCGCTTGTCCTAAACTATGGTAGGCAGCATAAGCTGCTCTCAGTCAACCTTTTTAATATCAGCACCAATGTCCTTTAATTCTACATGAAAATTTTCATATCCTCTTTCTATATGGTGTACGTTTTCTACCTCAGTAACTCCTCTTGCTGCTAGACCTGCTAATATAAGACATGCCCCTCCCCTTAAATCTTTAGCAGTCATCTTTGCTCCAGTTAATTCCTTTACTCCTTTAATAATTGCTACTTTGCCAAATATTTTAATATTAGCACCCATTCTAGTTAATTCTTCTGCATGCTTAAATCTGTTTTCAAATACCGTCTCTGAAATGATACTAGTACCATTAGCTATACTTAACAAAGCCATCATTTGTGCTTGCATATCAGTGGGAAATCCAGGATAAGGCAATGTTTGAATCATTTCAATAGAATTTGTTTTTTTAGGTCCTATTATTTTTAAAGAATTATTATCATTATATATTAAACTACCAGCTTCTTTTAATTTTGCAATAATTGCTTGTAGATGATCAACTATAATGTTTTTGACTACTACTTCTCCCTCAGTTATAGCTGCAGCAATCATATAAGTTCCTGCTACTATTCTGTCTGGCATAGTATTATGGGTAACATCGGTAAATTTATCTACTCCATCAATAATAATTACACTTGTACCTGCTCCATTTATCTTGGCACCAGCTTTATTCAAATAGTTTTGTAAATCAATTATTTCTGGTTCCCTTGCTGCATTTCGGATGATA
>NZ_DATHXO010000439.1:0-5557 GCF_035459645.1 Schnuerera sp. | reverse complement strand
TTCAGTTACTAATCCTATATATTTTTTATATTCTTCAAGACCTAATCTATCTAATGTTTCTTCCGTTGGTATTCCTTTTTCATCCCAACCTCTTACTTCATAGTATTCTGGCAGTAATTTATCAAGATGATGTATATGTCCTTCTGTAGGCCCATTTACTACAGGTTCTTCCAATAATCTCTTTGGTAGAGTATCTTGGGAACTGTCTATTCCTTCTCTTAAATTAAACAGTTTTTCCAAATTCCATACCCTTTCTCCAGCCTCTAGTAAAGAATCATCATCATATATATCTCCACATACTGCGTTATACATATCTACATAATCAGGTAATCCTAAGCCAAAAGTACTGAATACACATAGACCTATAGAATCTATTACAGCAGTTAAATCATGGAATACCTTAGCATAAGCGGCTTTTCCTTCTAAAGATAGTCTATCTAATTTTTCTGGATAACCTAGTATTTCTGGACTTATCATATATCCTTTTATATGACATCCTCCCCTATTATTCACTGCATAGGTAATACCATGCCCTTGAACTCCCCTTGGGTCATAAGCAGGAAGTTCTTGCTTTTTAACTGTCATAGAAAATTCAGGAACGCCGTATGATTCTGCCAATCTATAGGAACCATCAGTTAATTTATCACCAAATCCTTCTCTTAATGCCATCTTCTTGGTCCATCCTACTACAGCTTTTGCATCTCCCCAATTTAAACTTAAACCATCTTCTTCTATTTCTTCATCTTTTATATATCCTTTTTCATAAAGTTCCATAGCTGCAGCTATAGTTGCACCTGCCGAGATAGTATCTAAACCATATTCATTACAAAGCATATTGGCTTCATTTATAGCATTATAATCATATACATCACAGTCTGCTCCATAGGACCATATAGTTTCATATTCAGGTCCTCCAACCACTGAACCATCGGCTAATTTAACTACTCTACCACAAGCAATTGGACATCTATAACAAGCTTGTTTCTTAACTAAATACTTTTCAGTCATAGTCTCTCCAGATATTAAGTCTGCATTATCTGTATAGGATTTCTGGAAATTCCTTACTGGCAATACTCCAGATTCATTAATTATATTTACTAAAACAGCACTACCATAGGATGGAAGCCCTCCTCCTGCTACTGGATCGTCCCTTAATATTTTAATCTTTTCCGATGAAACTTTCTTAACCCTTTCTTCATCAAATAGTGAAACTTTTTTACTTCCCTTTACTACAACTGCTTTTAGGTTTTTAGAACCCATTACTGCACCTATACCGCCACGACCAGCAGCTCTATCTAAATCGTTCATTATAGACGCCATTAAAGATAACTTTTCTCCTGCAGGACCTATAGATAATATATTAACCCCCTCATAATCCTCTTTAATAATTTCTGTGGCTTCTGATACGGTTTTACCCCATATATGGGAAGCATCTCTTATTTCTATCTTATCATCTTCAATATATAGATATACTGGTTTATCAGCCTTGCCCTCGAATATTATGGCATCATGCCCTGTAGCTTTAAATTTAGGTCCCCAATATCCACCTGAATTGGCAATAGCAATAGTTCCTGTTAAAGGTGATTTACTTATAATCATATATCTTCCACTAGTAGGAACAGGTGCCCCAGTTAAAGCTCCAGTCGCTATTATAATTTTATTTTCTTCACTAAAAGGATCTACATTAGCTGGAACTTCATCCAACATAATTTTTACCCCAAGGCCTCTAGAGCCTAAATACTTCTGTGCTACCTTTAAATCTAATGGTTCTACTTTCACAGTCCTATTCGTCAAATTTACTCTCAATATCTTCCCCATATATCCACTCATATTTACTACCTCCCTATTAATTTATAATAACTTTAAATAATTTTACTTATTAGCATTCAGATTTTGCCTATATAATCATAGATAATGCATAATTTATGCCAAAAAATTAAAAGCCTTGATATCAAGCTTGATATCAAGGCTTTTATAATAACCGTTCAAAAACAGAGCAAATACCGCTATATATTTCGTTCCATAACAGACCACTGTTCAACATCGGAACAATCTATCCCATATTTATCCATCTTCCTATAAAGGGTATTTCTACCAATACCAAGGGCCTCTGCTGATTTTGTAATATTGCAAGAAAAGATTTTCAATACCTTTATTATATGTCTTTTTTCCATATAATCTAACATTAGATTTTCATATTTATATTCCTTTAGCCCATTTAATTTAAGTCCTTCTTCATCTTCTTTTCCATTTGGTATATAGCCTAAATTTATTGACAACTCAATAAAATTTTCTAGTTCCCTAACATTACCTGGCCAGTCATAGTCCATTAGTTCATCTAATTTTTCTTCAGATATGAGAACTTTTTTCTTATTTAGCCTATTAGATATTTTCTCCATAAAATAATCTATTAATAAGGGAATATCTTCTTTTCTTCTTTTTAATGGTGGAATCCTTATAGGCAACACATTTAATCTATAGAATAAATCCTTTCTAAAATTACCCTTTTCCACTTCTTCTTTTAAATCTCTATTACTGGCTGCTATTATCCTTACATCAACAACTTTTTGATCTAGTCCACCTATTCTAGAAACTACACCCTCTTCAATTACTCTTAAAAGCCTAGTCTGCATATCATAGGGCATCTCACCTATTTCATCTAAAAATATAGTTCCTCCATGGGCTATTTCAAACTTTCCTAGCCTACCTTCCTTCTTTGCACCAGTAAAAGCCCCTTCTTCATATCCAAATAATTCGGATTCAATTAAACTTTTGGGGATAGCACCGCTATTGATAGCAACGAAAGATTTATCTCTTCTATTGCTATAATTGTGTATGGATTGTGCAAATACTTCTTTTCCAGTACCTGATTCCCCTGTAATAAGTACAGTAGATTTAGAATCAGATACCTCCTTGGCAAAACGAATTAACCTATTGAAGTTCTTATCTTTAGAAATTATTTTATCAAAAGTATAAATTGCTTTATTGTCTATTATCTTATTTGTTAGTTTTCTTTCCTTTTTTATATCATTAAAAATATATATCATATCAATTTTTTTATCATCAATTCCATGTATAGGATATGATGACATATTAAACCTAATCTTATTTGTTCTTGCCTTAACATATACTTCTTCTTCTATTATATTTCTTCGTTTCTGCAACAGTTTTTCTACTGTATCTGGATGTTGAAATAGATTACATATAGGTTTTCCCATTACTTCTGCTAATTTATAACCAAACATATCCAGTAATTGAATATTAACATTCTTAACATAACCATCTATACCTGTTATAGCAATTCCTAAAGGTATGTTATTTAAAATATTATTCACATATTCTTTATAATCCATGTTTATCACCTAACTCCATCATCTGTGTTGTTATAATACATTATACCCACTTTATCTCCTGCTTTTACAATTCCATTTTTTAATACTCTAGTAAATAATACTTCCTTCGATAGTGGACATGGATCATTTAATATAAATAGATTGCATTCAGGAAAACATCTTTTTCCTATATGAGTTATTTCTTGTATGGTTTCACCTATAATGACCTTTTGGCCTATAAAAAATTTTTCAATATTTAATCCTTCAATTGTTATATTTTCATAAAATCTTTTTCCACAAATCCCTTTGGCACCTTCTCCTTCTATATATTTTCTAGCTCTTTCAGTAGCAATGGAAACTTGCCTATCTCCACCTATTCCATTAATATCTCCAACTAAACCTTTTTCTCTTTTAAAATACCCTTCCTCAATCCTTTCAATGTTTCCACCTTTTTTCCTCTTTATAAATAGAGAATTTACCTTCATCTAAAGCACCTCTATACTATCTCCTGGTTTAACAACTCCACCCTTTATTATTTTTGTAAATATACCCTCTTTAGGCATTATACATTTTCCTACTTTCTTGGAAATTGCACATCCGCTATGGCATTCTTTACCTATTTGAGTTACTTCTTGTATGGTTTCTCCAATTTTTAATTTTGTTCCTACCGGAAGCTCATATAATATTATTCCCTCAGTAGTAATATTTTCTGCAAAATCACCATGGTTTAAATCTTCAATCCCCATTTGTTCTACCTTTTTAAAACTTTCGATTCCAAGTAAACTAACTTGTCTATGCCATTTTCCTGCATGGGCATCTCCTTCCAATCCATAATCCTCAATAAAAACTCCTTTTTCTATAGGTTTTTTAACTACACCTTTTTTTTCAGATATATTTATATCAATTACCTTGCCAATCATATTTTACACCTCTCCCTATTAATCTTCTTTCCTAATATATTCACCAGATTTACCACCGGATTTTTCCAATAATTTTATCTCTTCAATAACCATTCCTTTATCCACTGCTTTACACATATCATATATAGTTAAAGCAGCTATGGATACAGCTGTTAATGCTTCCATCTCTACTCCAGTTTTACCTATAGTTTTTACCTCTGATTCTATTTCTATGGCCTCATCTAGTATATTAAACCTAATATTGGAGCCTGTTATAAAGATATTATGGCACATGGGGATAAGTTCACTAGTCCTCTTAGAACCCATAATACCTCCTATTTGCGCCACTGATAGTACATCCCCTTTTTTTATCAATCCATCCTTAATTAACTGTACGGTTTCTCTTTTCATCTTTATCCTTCCATAAGCTTTAGCTACCCTTTTAGTGTCTTCTTTGTTTCCTACTTCCACCATATGTGCTCTGCCTTCTTCATTAAAATGAGTAAATTCCATTTTAGCCTCCTATTTGGTACATTTTTTTAGACACATATTTCCCATCTTCCAAATGATGAGATTCTGGTTTTTGTCCTATAGCATCTATTATTATCTTCTCTATATCCTGTCCATTTCTTAAAGTTTCTTTTAAATCTATTTCATCATTAGAGTGAAGACATAATTTCAGTTTCCCTTGAGCTGTTAACCTGACTCTGTTGCAGTATTCGCAAAATTTACAAGAAATTGGATTAATTAATCCAACCCTTCCCTTACCCTTAGGTAATTTATAATAAACTGCAGGAGATGATATATCCTCCCTTGCCACCGAAACCAGCTCTGGTACTTTTTCTAATACAATTTCATTAGATACAAAATTTTTTGATTCTAGTTTTATAGCTTCTCCTATAGGCATCAATTCAATGAATCTTATATCTATATCTTCTTTTTCTGTTATTTTTACTAAATCTATTATCTCGTCATCGTTAAATCCACCTATTAAAACTGTATTAATTTTTATAGGAGTTAAACCTACTTCCTTTGCAGCCTCAATTCCTTCTAAAACATCTTTCAACTTACCAGTTCTAGTTATATTTTTATATTTGTTTTCATCTAATGTATCTAAACTAATGTTAACCCTTTTTAATCCTCTAATCTTTAATTCCTTTGCATATTTTTTTAATAATACTCCATTAGTAGTTATTGCAAAATCTTTTAGTCCTTCTAATTTCCCAATTCTTTCAACAATATCCAGTATACCAGCTCGTAATAAAGGCTCTCCGCCAGTAAGTCTAATCTTTTTTACTCCTAGTTTCACAAAAACTTTTGCTATTT
>NZ_DATHXO010000438.1:0-5863 GCF_035459645.1 Schnuerera sp. | reverse complement strand
CTCTTATTACCCATATATTCATTAATATTTGGTGTATATATAATATCAACTTTTATTTTATTATCAATACCTTTAAACATCTTGTTTACTTCATCTGTTCCATATTTCTCTATTAATTTATTTTCAAATTCCTCTATATCGCCAAAATATAGACCATCAATAGTTTTACCTTTTTTTGTTAATAGTAATAGTTTTAGTGCATTTTTATTCTTCCCTAAAATAAACCCTCTTTTTATAGAGATGTTTTTATCGGCAAATAAAGGTTTTGGATTTCCTTTGCCAAATGGTTCCAAAGATTTCAAATCCTCTACTAGATTGAAACTTATATAATCCAACGGCAAATGGATATCTATATAAACTTTAGGTAAAAGGTCTTCTCCACTTAAAGAAGCTTGTTTATTTAGTTTTTCTCTAAAGCTATCTAAATTAGATATATCCAATGATACCCCAGCTGCCATAGGATGTCCACCAAAACTTGATAATAAGTCTTTACATTTGGATATTTCTGCAAACATATTATATTCTTCAATAGACCTGCCAGAGCCTTTTATTCTATTTTCATCTTTTGATTTAGTCAGAATAATGGTAGGTCTATAATATCTATCTTTTACCCTTCCAGCAATAATTCCTACTATACTTTCATGGATATCTGGTTCATATATAATTAATACTCTTTGATCTGAAAAATCTCCTAGCTCTATCTGGTCAATAACCCTTTTAAATCCATCCTCAGTCATTTCCTTTCGTTCTTCATTTAGTTGATAAAGTTCCTCTGCATATTTTTTTGCTAATTGTGGATCTTGGGTTAAGAACATTTCAACAGCAGTTTCAGCAGTATCCAATCGTCCAGAAGCATTAATACAAGGCCCTAATATAAACCCTAATGAATAGGTGCTGATTTTTTTCCCTTCTAGACCTGTTGCCTTGATTAACGCTTTTAAACCAATATTATCAGTATTATTTATCATTTTAAGGCCTTCTGTCACTATTATCCTGTTTTCATCAATTAAATCCACTACATCACAAACTGTACCCATGGCTACATATTCTAGTAATTCATAGGATTCCTCGACATTAATTCCAAATTCATCATAAAGTACTTGTATAAACTTGAAAGCTACCCCTGCACCACATAATTCTTTAAAAGGATAATTACAATCTGGTCTTTTTGGATTAATGACAGCCTCAGCCTCTGGTAATACATATTCTTTATTGCCTTCCTCATCTTCAATATAACTTACATCATGATGGTCTGTTACAATTGTTTTTATTCCTAAATCCTTAGCTAATTGAATTGCATCAAAAGAGGATATTCCATTATCACAAGTGATAATAAGGTCAACCTCATCTTCTTTGGCTTCTTTTACCATTCTTTCATTTATCCCATAACCATCTCTAATTCTGTGAGGTATTATATAATCAACATTCCCACCACATCTTTTAATGCCTTTATAAAGGGTTAGTATAGCTGAATTACCATCTTGATCATAATCACCAGAAATTCTTATTTTTTCGCCATTTAAAATACTTTCTTTAAGTAAATTTACTCCTAAATCAATATCCTTCATAAGTCTTGGATTATGCAGCTTTTTTAAACTAGGATAGATAAAACTGTCCATTAATTTTATATCTTTAACTCCTCTATTAGCCATAATCCTTGCTAACAATTTACTTATTCTTAATTTTTTTGATATATAATCTAAATCTATTTTTACGTTTTTTAAATACCATAATTCCAAAATAAATTCACTCCTATTTGCTCAGTCATTTAAGTCAAATTAATCTTTGGCACTATTATCTATTTCCATATTTTTTTCATCTTGTTCTAAGTATGTATTATTAGCAGCCGGTTCTTCTTTTAAAGATTGAATCTCATTTTCCTTTTCTTCCAATAAAATATTTAACTCATCTTTTTCTACTACCATGAGATTCAACTTTTTATTTAATTCCTTAATCTCCTTTTTAAACTTTATATTCTTCATAGTACCCAAAATAGATACAGTTACAGCTCCTAAAATTGCAGAAGCAAATATTACAATAGCTTGAGAAACCTCTACTTTTGTAAATATAAAATCAATTAACACCTTGTCCCCGTTCTTCAGCGCAAATACCGCAACTATAGCTGCAAATATTAATGAAAAAACGAAACCTTTTTCCATAACATCCCTCCTCACCGAATTTATTAATATATATTACAGGATTTTTACCCAATAAACAAAGGTTTAACTACATAAAACTGCCATAGTGGCAGTTTTATGCTTTTTTAGTTTTGAAGATTTCTCTATTTTTAAGGGCATACCAAATTGGACTTGCAATAAACAAAGATGAATAGGTCCCAGAAAATATACCAAATATAAGGGGTAATGCTAATACCTTTACATCTTCAACACCAACGATATATAAAATTATTACAGCTACCAATGTAGTTATAGAAGTATTAATAGTTCTTGTCAATGATTTTTTAATACTTAGATTAACCAAATCCTCGAGAGAAAGTCTTGGACTAAGCTTGGTTTCTTCTCTAATTCTATCGAATATAACTATAGTATCATTAATAGAATATCCAATAGTAGTTAATATAGCCGCAATAAAAGCATTATTTGCTGGTATTCCGAATATAGCATAAATTGATAAGATAATTAACACATCATGAAATAATGCTACAATGGCAGCTATAGCAAATTTCAATTCAAATCTCCAGGTTATATAAATTAACATTCCTACTGCAGCAATAATAGAAGATATTACCGCTTTTTTCTTTATTTCATCTCCCATAGTTGCCATAAATTTTTCTGATTGAACTCCATCTGTTTTTACATCATATTTTTCTACAAATATGTTGACTATTTCATTAATTTTTTCATTATCAAAATCTTTATTACTCTTAATTATTATTTCATCTTTATTGTTACCTACATGGACAATACTTGCATTACTATCATAATTATCCATAATTTCTCTTAATTCGTCAACGGATACCATTCTCCCAATTTTAATTTGAATGGATGTACCACCTGTAAAGTCAATCCCATAATTCAACCCTTTAGCTACCATCATTATCAAACCTATTATAATAATAGTTGAAGAAATTACATAAAAAACCTTTCTTTTATTAATGATATTCATATTTTCACCCCTTAAACTCCATACAATTTTGTATTCTTAGTATTAGAAATTTCGACTGTTAGTTTTAATAAATATTTAGTAATAAATACAGACGTTATCATAGAAGCTACAATACCTAAAATTAACGTAACTCCAAACCCTTTAATAGGACCTATCCCAAAATAATATAAAACAAAACCGGCTATCAAAGTTGTTATATTAGCATCTAGAACTGAAGTTAAAGCCCTTTTAAATCCGTGATCTATAGAAGCTCTAATGGATTTTCCATTCTTTATCTCTTCCTTTATCCTTTCAAATATTAATACATTAGCATCCACTGCCATTCCAATAGACAGAATAAGTCCTGCAATACCTGGTAATGTTAATTTTACACCTAACATTTTCATTGCATAAACGACGATTAAAATATAAATAGTAAGTCCAATATTTGCTACTAATCCAGGTATTCTATAGATAATTAACATATATAAGAATATAAACAGTATAGCAATACCTGCAGCTTTAATACTTCTTTCAAAAGCTTCTAATCCTAAAGTAGGACCAATAACTCTTGATTGAAGAGCTTTCATTTCCACTGGTAAGGCACCAGCTCTGATTAAATTAGCCAGATTACTAGCTTCCTCTATGGTAAATTCACCAGAAATAACTCCTCTACCATCTCTAATAGGATCTTCTACTATAGGAGCTGAGATAATCTCTCCATCCAACATTATATATATAATTTTTTCACCTACATTTTCTTTTGCAGCTAATTCAGTAGTTGCTTCAGCAAATTTAGTAGAACCTTCTTTGTCAAACTCTAAAGAAACAACTGGTTTATCTCCAAAATCTGTTTGTTGAAATCTAGCTTCAGAATTTTTAACATTCTTTCCAGTTAAAACCTCATTTCCTAAAGGATCGATAAATTGCAACTGAGCAGTTTTACCTATAATATCTATAGCCTCTTGGGGATTATCTATACCTGCCAGTTCTACCCGAATTCTTTTATTACTTTCCTTTACAATACTAGGTTCTGCAACCCCTAAACCATCTACTCTTTTATTAATTACCATAATAGTTTGGTCTATAGCTCTATTGAGTTCAACACCTTCTAAATCGGTTTCAGCCTCTAAAATAACATATACTCCACCAGCCAAATCCAAACCTAAATCAATAGAATCTTTCATATTAGTAATCTTCATCTTTCCAATATCTACACCATATAATGCAGTATAAGAAGCCAAACCTACTATAACGATAATCAGTACAAATAGTAGAGTTTTTTTCATATTCATTACTATTACCTCCCATGCTAAATTTAGCTAATAATCTTTATCTAATCATTACAATTTGCCAAAATAGAAATAGCACATTCAATTCGTTTCTTCTCCATTTCGCAACCAATTTTGTAGGGTTTCATTATATCCTTATTGGTATTATAAGCATTAGCATGACATCCACCACTACAATAAAACTTAGCCCAACAATTTCTACATTCTTCTTTATTGAAAACATTGGCTCTTTTAAATTCTTTCCTAAGTTGTGTATTATTAATCCCATTAAAAACATCACCTATTCTAAAGCTTTTGTCGTCTACAAATTGATGGCAAGGATATAAATCTCCGTCTGGAGTTACAGCCATATATTCAGAACCTGCACCACATCCTACAGCCCTTTTTGCTAAACAAGGACCTTGATTTAAATCTATCATAAAATGGAAAAATAGAAAATCTTTATCCTTTTTTTTAATTTCAATATATTCTTTAGAAAATTTTTCATATTCTTCTAATACAGTTTCCATATGTTCTTCCCTTAAAGCATATCCCATATCTGGGTCTGTTACCACTGGTTCTATAGATGTCATTTTGAAACCATTTTGATAATAATCTAATACATCTTTAGAAAAATCTAAATTATAGCTAGTGAAGGTTCCACGAATAAAATAATCCTTGTCCCCTCTTTTATTAATAAGTTCTTTAAATTTAGGTAATATTATATCATAACTACCCTGACCAGTTACAGTTTTTCTCATATTATCATTTATTTCTTTTCTACCATCTAAACTCATTACCACATTATCCATATGCTCATTTATAAAATCTATTTTATCCTCATCTAATAAAACTCCATTAGTAGTGATGGTAAATCTAAAATGTTTATTATTATCCTTTTCCAATTCTCTTCCATAGTATACAAGCTCTTTTACTAAATTGAAATTCATTAATGGTTCTCCGCCAAAAAAATCAACCTCTAAATTTCTTCTATTGCCAGAATTTTCTACTAAAAATTCTAAGGCTCTTTTTCCCACATCTAAGCTCATCAAAGACCTGTCCCCTTTAAAATCACCTTGAGATGCAAAACAATAATTACATCTTAAATTACAATCGTGGGCAACGTGTAAACAGAGGGCTTTTATTACATTATCCTCATTATATTTTATATCCATCATATTTGATTCATCAGAAAAGAGAACTCCTTCCTTTTCTAATATTTTGATTTCCTTATAAGCTTCCGATATAGTATCTTTATCATATTTTTCAATTAATAAGTTAATAATCCCATCCAAAGTATTGGTTTCATAATAATCCAATATATGATAAACTACATCATCTACTATGTGAACTGCTCCGCTATTAATGTCTAGTACAATATTTTTGTTATTTAAATTATACTTATGAATTCTTTCGCTAATTGCCATAATAATCCTCCTAATATCCATTACCTTGAAATTAAAAAGGAGTGGTTAAAACCACTGCCT
>NZ_DATHXO010000437.1:0-2245 GCF_035459645.1 Schnuerera sp. | reverse complement strand
GGAGATTTTTTACATCCAGGATATAGTGAGGATAAAATATTTGACATTAAAGGGAAAAAAATTTTTATAACTCATGGTCATAGATATAATGTAAGATATGGAGTAGATAACTTACTTTATAAAGGTGAAGAAATTAAGGCGGATTTAGTCTTATTTGGTCATACCCATGTATCGACTTTATCCGAAGAATCTGGTATAATAGTAATGAATCCAGGAAGTCCCTCTTTACCTAGAGGCTTTAAGGGAAAGAAAACTTTTGGAATAATAGAGATTGATAAAGATATAAAGATAGAAATAGTTGAACTAAATTAAAAAGAAAAATAAACTATTGACAATAGTGAAATAACCTGCTATAATTCTATATTGTCAGTCGATGTTCGTGATGGTTAATGCGGGTGTAGCTTAATGGTAAAGCACTGGCTTCCCAAGCCAGCTACGAGGGTTCGATTCCCTTCATCCGCTCCAACCTAATGAAGCATTATGCACCTATAGCTCAGTTGGATAGAGCAACGGACTTCTAATCCGTGTGCCGGGGGTTCGAATCCTCCTAGGTGCACCAAAACATTGTGGTGGATATGGCCTAGCTGGTTAAGGCGCCAGATTGTGGCTCTGGAGATCGTGGGTTCGAATCCCATTATCCACCCCATTTTTATGTTTATCATATTAATATGTTGATGGAACAACTAAATATTAACTGTAACTATATTAAAATATTGTGACCCATTAGCTCAGGCGGTATAAGCAGAGAACCCAAATTGTGTTTTTCAATTTGGTGTGAATCGCTTAGTCCGTTCCACAAAATGTTGATGGAACAACTAAATATTAACTGTAACTATATTAAAATATTGTGACCCATTAGCTCAGGCGGTAGAGCACCTGACTTTTAATCAGGGTGTCCGGCGTTCGAGTCGCCGATGGGTCACCAGTAGTATGCGGGAGTGGCGGAATTGGCAGACGCGCTAGACTTAGGATCTAGTGTCTTTGACGTGGGGGTTCAAGTCCTCTCTCCCGCACCATATTAAATTGGCGAGAGCCAATTTTTTTATTTGGAGGTAGATATGAAATTAAAGATAATATGTATTTTAGGACTGTTTATAATAGCCTTATTTATGTATAACTATATTCAAATAAGCCAAATATTCATAAGCAGACCGACTTTTTATAATAAAAAATTGTCTAAACCTTTGAGAATAACTCAAGTTTCAGATTACCATTCAAATAGCTATATCAATGTAAAAAAATTATTAAATGAAATAATCCGCTTTAATCCTCATATTATTGTATTAACTGGGGATATTATAGATAGTAAAACTGAAGATATTAATCTAACATTGAGCCTAATGAATAAATTAACAGATATAAATCCTAATACATTTTTTGTAATAGGAAACCATGAATTAGGAAATAAGAATGGTGATAAATTTATTTCAAGTCTTAAAGAAATGGGTGTTGTCGTATTAGATAATGATAGGGAAACTATTGATATAGAAGGTGAAAAAATAAATATTTGTGGGTTGAGTTTCTTTGCAACTAATAAAGATTATGAACAAACCATGGAAGGTATAGATGAAAGCAAATTTACTCTACTATTATCCCATTCACCCAATAGACCAATTGATTATTCTAAAGGGAAAGAGGATTTAATATTATCTGGGCATACCCATGGAGGGCAAGTAAGATTTCCTTTAATAGGTGCCATAGTATCTCCAGGCCAAGGTTTATTCCCCAAATATGATAAAGGAATTTTCAATATAAATGATACATTACTTTATATAGATAGCGGTTTAGGAAACAGTATATTACCTCTTAGGCTTTTTAACAGAGTACAGATAAGCAATATAACTATAGAGATATCAGAAGACAATTAAAAAGTATTTGACCTTAGCTAAAATTCCATTTATAATGATAATAGAATGTATATGCACCCTTAGCTCAGCTGGATAGAGTCGCTGACTTCGAATCAGTTGGTCGGGGGTTCGAATCCCTCAGGGTGCGCCAATTTTATATGAATTTATAAACTAGAACCTAATAAAAATTTGTCGTCGACCTCAGGTAGTGTAAAAACCCCTGGGTATCGACGACATTTTAATTTTTGAAACAAATTCGTTAATACCAATATATATAAAAGAAAAAGTAAAAAACCAAGTACAAAAAATTCAATTTTCTTATATTTGACAAAAAATAAGAAACATAGTAGTATCAATATATACAATGGTTTATAGACTACCTAAGAAAAATTTAATAT